>CAJAKT010000207.1 GCA_903940375.1 uncultured bacterium
CGCAACACCCCCAGGCGCTGCAAAATGTGGGGCGTTTGCGCGCCGTCGCCATTGGCGTCTCCACCGGTGGTCCAGCGGCGCTCATCGAGATTCTGCGCGGCTTGCCCCACGGCTTTCCGCTGCCTATTCTGCTGGTCATCCATGTCGGCAAGCTCTTCGCCCCCGCGTTCGCCGAGTGGCTCGATGGGCAGAGTTCTGTCCGCGTTGGCTACGCCGTCGATGGCGATCCTCTCCCGCCTTACGGCGAGGGGCGCGTGTTGATGGCGCCTCCCGACAACCACCTGGTGCTCCGTCAGGGCAAGCTCCGGCTGACGCAAGATCCAGAGCGACACTCCTGCCGACCATCAATCGATGTCCTCTTCGAATCCTTCGCGCAAGAACTCGGTGCTGGCGGTGCGGCCTGCCTCCTAACGGGAATGGGAAGAGATGGCGCCGCAGGCCTCCTGGCGATTCGGCGTGCTGGCGGAAGAACCATCGCCCAGGATGAAGCGACATCGGTGGTATTTGGTATGCCAAGGGAAGCGATCCTGCTGGGCGCGGCCGAGCAGGTCCTTGCGCTGGATCAGATTGCACCGAGGCTTGACGTTCTGGCCAGCGGCGCGGTCGCCGGGAGGCCGATATGAGACCCCGGATTCTCATCGTAGACGTCAGCCTCACGGTGCGCATGGACCTCGACGAAGCCCTCCAGTCGGCCGGCTTCGATACCGTGCTGTGCGCCGACCTCCGTAGCGCGAGAGAGGCGCTCGCCCATGAACGCGCTGTCCTGGTCGTCCTCGATATCCTGCTGCCAGACGGGGACGGGCTCGACTTTGTCCAAGAGCTGAGGAGTTCGCCAGCGACAGCGAAAATCCCGGTTCTGCTGCTTTCCACCATGGACGAGGTCAAGAACCCCGTCCGAACGATGGACGCGGGTTCCGTCGTGTTCATCGGCAAACCCTACGACCTCGGGCAGGTCGTCGCGCGGGCACAGGCGCTCACGCAAGCAGATGCCCGTGGTGAGCTTGCTATCGATGCCGAGACGGGTCCGATCCTGCTCGGTGCGAAGAGACTGCTCGCCGTCGACGACAGCATCACCTACCTTCAAGAGCTCGCCAGCCAGCTTCGCGACGAAGCTTATATTGTGATCCTGGCAGCGTCCGGCGAGGAGGCTCTGGAACGGCTCGCGGCTGAGCCGGTGGACGGTATTTTGCTTGACCTCATCATGCCGGGGCTTTCCGGCCAGGACACCTGCAAGCGCATCAAGCAGCGAGCGAAATGGCGCGACATTCCACTCATCATGCTCACGGCGCACGACGATCGGGATGCCATGATCGAATGCATCAACGCCGGCGCCGACGACTACATTGCCAAGTCCGCCGATTTCGAAGTTCTCAAGGTCCGCATGCGCGCTCACCTGCGCCGCAAGCACTTCGAGGATGAAAATCATCGTATCCGCGAGAAACTTGTTCGCAGCGAGACCGAGACAGCCGCGCGCATTCAGATGGACGCAGAACGGGAAAAACTCGATCAGCGCTTGCGCGACCAGCAGTTTTACACACGCTCACTGTTTGAATCCAATGTCGATGCCCTGATCACCACCGATCCATCCGGTATCATCACCGACGTCA
>CAJAKT010000208.1 GCA_903940375.1 uncultured bacterium
CGTGCCCGCCTTCATGGATGCGGACCAGTCCCGGCCCGTCAGTGACTGCTCGCACGAGTGCGCCGTCAGCGAGTGCCAGCATCGCCTCGACCGTCTCGGCCCCCGGCCCGTTCGACGCGACGCCTGCGCACGCGGTGACGTGAAGGGGGACGCCGTCGATCGTCACGGGCCGCTCGATCGCGCTGATGAGGTTCTCGGCAACTCGTCCGGCATCGTCGGTCCGGGTATTGGCGAGTAGCACGCCGAACTCGTCACCGCCAAGCCGCGTGACGAAGTCAGCCGCCCGGACACTGCTGCGAAGTCGTTCAGCGACAAGAACCAGGAGCCGGTCACCGGCATCATGGCCGAGGGAGAGGTTGATCTCCGAGAAGCCCGTCAGATCGAGGACGACGAGTGTGGCCCCGCGGGCCCGGACGGAACTGATTTCGCGCATGGCGCGCATATTGGGCAGACCGGTGAGGGCATCCACCTGGTCCCTGCGCAGCCGATCGCTGAGGGCAATGCCCTCGCGGATCGCGAGGGTCATGCGCACGACTGCCAGTCCTAGGGTGATGAGGCCGGTGACAACCGCCAGGGGCTCGAGTGGGCCGCTCGGATGGAAGGCCAGCACCAAGCCGACTCCGAGGAGCGACAGGCCAGGGACGAAGTAGCTGACCGCGAAGGCGTGGCGCTTGTGGTGGGCCGTTCCGACATCCGCGTAGGCAGCCAGCCCGAAGAGGACGGCACCCAGGGGCCACAGGGCATCAAGGGTCATTCCGTCGGAGTAGGTGGCAGATGCGACCTGGAGGAAGTAGCCCGTGTCGGCGACCGTCCATGACAGCAATGCCGCGGCAAGCAGCCACCACGTGGCAGGCGGGCGCCACCGGAAGGTATGGATGACGAGCAGGACGATGACGAGAAGCGCAATATCGCCAAGCAGGTAAAGGCTGTCGACCCCGGCGACGGGAGGGAACTCGCTGGTGAGCCTGCGCAGGACCGTGGCATCCAGAATCGTCGCACCGATCGCGAACGCGGCGGCGGCGACAACGAGGACATCGATCCACGCGTAGCGGAGCACCATCAGCAGTCGCCGACGCGTGAACATCAGGAGGAAGGCGAAGGCGAGTGGGTACATGAGTAGCCACAGCGCGTTTGACATGGGGTAGGCGTTGTCGGTCAGCGTGATGGGGGCAACGGCGTAGGTGCTCAGGGTGCCGAGCAGGTAGAAGAGGAGGCCCGCGCTGAGGGCGAGCCACGTATGCGCGGCTACCTGGCGCCGCCGGGCGTGGAGGGCGATGAGAACGACGGCAAGCAGGAAGGGCAGGTTGTAGCCGATCAGGTCGCGCAGCGGGGCTTCCGTGCCCGGCTCACTGGTCGCCAGGGTGACGAGGTAGAAGAAGAACGAGCCGATCAGCGCAAGCGACAACCAGCCCTCGGGAGTGTTCGCCCGCAGGTGCCACTTCGCCATCGATTTCCTCCCCCCGGACATTCCTTGGGTCGGGATGCTAGCCGGTTGAGGGGTGCTCGTCCCCGATCAGGGAGGGATCCATGCAGGGCGGGATGTGCTGGGTGGCGCGAAGCAGGTCGCCCGCCCGCTGGGCCAGTCGCCGCGCGCCCACCTCGTTCCCGCGTGCTGCGTGGGTCCTCGCAGCGGCCCACTGGGCATGTGCCTGCCAGGCAGCGCGATCCGCCGCGGGTGCCGTGCGCCAGCGTGCCTCGAAAACCTCGTGGGCATGGAAGGGCATGCCATCGTCAAGGTAAGCAAGGGCCATCGCCCAGATCTGACCGTCGTCGAGCGCATCGATAGGCCCGATTCCGGGCACGGCCAGCGCTGGATCGGCATCGGCGGGGAGGGGACGGCCCAGCCGGTCGCGGGGACGGTCGCGCGGACGGTCTGCGGTCACGGGCGTTCGAGGGCGCCGAGCCAGTCGATCAGTGCCGCGTTGAACAGCTCCGGCTGCTCCTCGTGCGGGAAGTGCCCGGTAGGCAGATCGATGCGCGCGTACGGGGCCCGCACGTAGGTCTCGCTGCCATCGACGGACGATGAGAGGACCATCGGATCGAATTCCCCCTGCACCTGCAGGACGCTGCGCTGCACGGGGGCCTCCATGAGCGACATGTAGGTGATGCCATCGGGTCGGATCGACGACCGGACGGCCCAGCGGTGGTATTCGACGGCAGTGTGTGCCGTGGGCCAGCGCAGGAAGGCACTTCGGTAGGCGTCGGCCGTCTCGTCATCAAGCCACGTCGCATCGTGCGACCAGGCGCTGATGAGGTCGCGAATGCGTGCTCCCTCATGTGCCGTCAGCGAACGTTCGGGCAGGAAGGGCCACTGGAATCCGAGGGTGTACGTCAGGGCGGACTGCTGGCGCGGGTCGCGCCACAGCGCTCGGCGCAACTGCCGCGGATGCGGCATGGAGACTGGCGCGATCGCGCGCACCACCTCGGGCTCGAGGACGGCAGTCGACCATGCGGCGATGCCACCCCATCCGTGGCCGACGATCACGGCCTCCGTCAGGCCCATGCATCGGATGACACCAGCCACGTCAGCGGCGAGTGTTCGTGGGTCGTAGCCCTCGGGTGGATGGTCGGAGCCGCCGTATCCACGCAGGTCCATGGCGATCGCGCGGTATCCGGCGGCTGCGAGTGCCGTCAGCTGACGCCGCCAGGTCCACCAGAACATCGGGAAGCCATGGAGCAGCAGGACGGCCGGTCCTTCGCCGACGTCGGCGACATGGAAACGCGCACCGTTGGCGGCGACATCCCGATGGGTCCACGGGCCGGCGGCCTGGATGGCCGCATCGGGCTCGGGTAGGGGCACGTCGCTAGGCGCCGGGGATCTCGGGCAGCTCGACGGGGACCGGTGTTCCGGAGAGTGCGGCCTTCGTCTTCTCGAACTCCGCGATCGCGATCGTCGGAGGCTTGGCCTCCTCGAAGTTCTTCTTCGCGAGCAGGCCGGTCACGGTGCCGGCGATGAGGAGCAGGACGGTGACAATCAGCATGCCGGCCCAGACGGGAAGTCCGAGCGCGACCAGAACGAATGCGAGTGTCAGCAGCAGGAAAAGGGTGGCGAACCCGGCGATCATGGCCGTCGCTACACCGAGGGCACCGCCGATGCCGATGCGGTTGCCGGTGGCCGACACCTCGGTCTTGAGCAGCGCGGCCTGGGCCTTGGCCAGCCGCTGGGCGTCGGCGACGGTCTTGCTGACCAGGTCCTTGATGCTCGGTTCTGGCTGGGGGGGCATGTCATCCTCCGGTAGGGCAGGTCCCTGAAGGCTATCGGGCCTCGCCCTGTTCGTACACGTCCGGGATTCCGTCCCCATCCGCATCGGCTTCCTCACGTCCGTAAACCTCGCGGTAATGCCGGTTGCGGAAGCGCAGAGCCACGGTGGCAAGCAGCGCCGCCAGAACCGAGGCGGAGAGGACGGCAACCTTGGCCGACTCGAGCAGGCTCTCATCCGAGGTGTAGGCCAGCTCGGTGATCAGCAGGGCCACGGTGAAGCCGATGCCGGCGAGGACCCCGATGGCACCAACGTCGCGCCAGCTGAGGTCCGGGCTCAGTGAGGCGCGGGTGAATCGGGCGGTGAGCCAGGCCGCGCTGAACACGCCGATCGGCTTGCCGGCGACCAGGCCGATGATGATGCCGATTGCGACGGGGGTGGCAAGTGATTCGGCGAACCCCACGCTTCGGAAATCGACGCCCGCGGAGAAGAACGCGAACAGCGGCACGCAGATCCCCGCGCTTATCGGATGGATGAGGTGTGACATCCGGTCGGCCGGCGACTTGGCCTCGCCCGGATCCGTCCGAACCCGGGTCAGGAAACCGAAGACGACACCCGCGATGGTTGCGTGGATTCCACTCTCATGGGTGAAGTACCACCCGGCCACCACTAGCGGTATGTAGATGAGCGGGGATGTCACGCGCTTCCGCTGTGCAAAGCCATACACAGCGAATGTCGCGAGCGCGGCAATGAACCAGATGACGGAGAAGTGATCGGAGTAGAAGATCGCGATGACCGTGATGGCACCTAGGTCATCGACCACGGCCAGCGTCAGGAGGAATGCGCGGAGGGCGACCGGGAGTCGTCGGCCGACGACGGCAAGCACGGCAAGCGCGAAAGCGATATCGGTTGCCATCGGGATGCCCCAGCCCGTCACCGAACCCTCAGCTGACATCGCGTTGACCGCGACGAAGATTGCGGCGGGTACGACCATCCCTCCGAGGGCGGCAGCCGCGGGAACCACGGCCTCACGGACCTTCGACAGTGAGCCGAGAACCAGTTCGTGCTTGAGCTCGAGGCCGACGACGAAGAAGAAGACCGCGAGCAGACCGTCAGCGGCCCACACGCCCAGGGGCAGGTCGAGGTGGAGCGAGATCGGACCGACCTTGGTGTCGACGAGGGCCTCGTAGCTTGCACCCCACGGGGAGTTCGCCCAGACGAGGGCGAAGCCAGCTGCGATCAGCAGCAGGATGCCGCCGAAGGTCTCGTCGCGCAGTTGCCGGAGTAGCCAGCTGCGCTGCCCGAGCGTCGGGCGTCCGAGGAACTCACTGCCCTGGGTCACGCCTTCACCCTAGCGACAGTCTGCGCTCCGGGCCGCTCGTCAGTCCTCGGCTGATCCGGCCGCCAGACCGCTGCTGATGAGGCCCATCACGGCCGGATCAGCAAGGGTTGTCGCGTCACCGATCGTGCGGTTCTCGGCGACATCGCGCAGCAGGCGTCGCATGATCTTGCCGGAGCGGGTCTTGGGCAGCTCGGCGACGACGAGGATCTGGCGGGGCTTGGCGATCGGCCCGATCTCGTGGGCGACGTGATCGCGCAGCTCCTTCTGGATCGCAGCGCCGTCCTGACCGTCGACGCCACCGCGCAGAATGACGAAGGCCACGATGCCCTGGCCGGTTGTCTCGTCTGCGGCACCAACGACGGCGGCCTCGGCAACCTTGGGATGTGAGACAAGTGCCGACTCGACCTCGGTGGTCGAGATGCGGTGGCCGGAGATGTTCATGACATCGTCGACGCGGCCCAGCAGCCAGATCGCGCCCTCGTCATCCCACTTGGCACCGTCGCCCGCGAAGTAGTACTGCGACCAGCGCGACCAGTAGGTATCGACGTACCGCTGGTTGTCGCCCCAGATACCGCGCAGCATCGACGGCCACGGCTCGGTGAGGACGAGGTAGCCGCCGCCGCCATTGCCGACAGGGGTGCCGTGGTCGTCGACGATGGCCGCGCCGATACCCGGCAGCGGTCCCATCGCTGAGCCGGGCTTGCAGGCGGTGACGCCGGGAAGCGGCGAGACCATGATCGCTCCCGTCTCCGTCTGCCACCACGTATCGACGATCGGACAGCGGCCGCCGCCGATGACATCGCGGTACCACATCCACGCCTCGGGGTTGATCGGCTCACCGACCGAGCCGAGGAGTCGCAGGCTCGACAGGTCCTTGCCGTTCGGCAGTTCGTCGCCCCACTTCATGAACGTGCGGATGGCCGTGGGCGCCGTGTAGAGGATCGAGACCTTGTGGCGCTCGACGATGTCCCACCAGCGGTCCTTGCCGGGGGTGTCGGGCGTGCCCTCGTAGACGACCTGCGTCACGCGGTTGGCCAGCGGGCCGTAGACGATGTAGGAGTGACCAGTGATCCATCCGATGTCAGCCGTGCACCAGTAGACGTCTGAATCGGGCTTGAGGTCGAAGACATTGCGATGTGTGTAGCTCGCCTGTGTCAGGTATCCACCGGACGTGTGCAGGATGCCCTTCGGTGCACCGGTCGTGCCCGATGTGTAGAGGATGAAGAGGGGGTGCTCGGCGTCGAATGCCTCGGGCGTGTGCGTTGCCGGCTGGCGATCGACGATGTCGTGCCACCACACGTCGCGACCCTCGGACCAGGTGACCTCGCCGCCTGTGCGCTTGACGACCAGGACGTTGGTGACCGACGGAGTTTCCGCCACGGCCTCGTCGACGGCGGGCTTGAGGGCCATCGCCGAGCCGCGTCGGTTCTGGCCGTCGGCGGTGATGACGAGCTTCGCCTGCGCATCGTCGATGCGGCTGCGCAGAGCCTCGGCCGAGAAGCCGGCGAAGATGACGGAGTGCGGCGCCCCCACGCGTGCGCAGGCGAGCATGGCGACGATCGCCTCGGGAATCATCGGCAAGTAGATGGCGACGCGATCGCCCGCGGTGATGCCGAGCTCGGTCAGCGCATTGGCTGCCCTTGACACATCGACCATGAGCTCCGCATACGTGATGTCGCGCCGGTCGCCGGGCTCACCTTCGAAGCGGATCGCCACCTGGTCGCCGTAGCCGTCCTCGACATGGCGGTCGACGCAGTTGTACGCCACGTTGAGCTTGCCGTCGGCGAACCACCGGGCGAACGGCGCATCGGACCAGTCGAGCACCTCGGTGAAGGGGGTCTCCCAGGACAGGTGCCGGGCCTGCTCGGCCCAGAAGCCGAGCCGGTCAGCGGCCGCGTCGTCGTACATCGACGAGGTGGCGTTGGCCTGTGCCGCGAACTCGGGCGACGGCGCGAACTTCCGGTCTTCGTGGCTGAGGTTCTCGATGGCTTCGGGGCTCACGTCGGTCCTCCAGTTGTGGCAGCAGGGTGAAAGGTGGATCGCGGGGGCGGTGGGCCGAATGTAGTGCCTGCGCCCCCGCGATCCGGGTGAATCGGCCAGTCAGTGCGCTCCAGCCCCTGTGAGGCTACGCACATCCATCTCCGGGTACTTGTCCAGCGAGCCCTGATCCTTCTCGGTGATCGAGCCGAGCCAGGCCAGGAAGAAGCCCAGCGGAATCGAGACGATGCCCGGGTTGCTCAGCGGGAAGATCGGATCGATGCCCTCCTTGATGAACAGCGAAGTCGGGCTGCCGATCCCGACCGGCGAGATCGCGACCAGGACGAGTGCCGAGATCAGGCCGCCGTAGATGCCCCACACCGCGCCACGTGTGGTGAAGCGCTTCCAGAAGAGGCTGAACAGGATTACCGGGAGGTTGGCCGACGCCGCGACGGCGAAGGCCAGTCCGACCAGGAAGGCGATGTTCTGCCCCTGGGCGAGGATGCCGAGGACGATGGCGATGACGCCGACCACGAGGGTCGTCGTGCGTGCCACCTTGACCTCCTCCTTGCCGGTGATCTTGCCCTTCTTGACCACATTGCCCCAGAAGTCGTGGGCGAAGGACGAACTGGCCGCGAGGGTGAGCCCGGCGACCACGGCGAGGATCGTGGCGAACGCGATGGCGGAGATCGTC
>CAJAKT010000209.1 GCA_903940375.1 uncultured bacterium
CTTCGTCAGCACTGACCGTGGACCAGGTGAGGTGGACGGACTTCTACTACACCAGTTCAGATTGCACCGGGCCTGCCTACGCAGAGGGCTACATGTTCATGTACGGAGCCGTGAGCAGTCGAGGTCCGGATCCCGCCGACACCAGCCTGTATCGATTGCAGGGCACCCCGGCCGCCCTTACGACCAATTCGTGGAAGAGCTATCAGAACAGCGGGTCGTGCACTGTGGCAACCCAGAACTCTCTCGCGCTAATGGCGGTCACGCCCATAGCCAACACCGCTCCGCTGACGATCACCAAGCCGATCAGCATTCGCTAGCCCGCACAGCACGCATTCATATACGGGGCTAATGAGAGAGAACCTGAATGTTTCGCACGCCCACGATGAAGTGCCTTCCCTCAGTTGCGGTGGTCATGGTTGCCGCGCTGCTGCTGTTCGCGTTGCCATCACCTGCCCACGCGGCGAATGTCGCAGGCGTCGACTGGACGACTCAGGTGCCACCCGTTGAGAACGAATGGAACTCGATCGCCTACGGCAACGGAATATTCGTGGCGGTAGGTGAATCCCGTTCAGGTTCTTCCACTGACAACATCATGACCAGCTCGGATGGTGTTACCTGGACCGCGCAAGTGAGCCCACTGGTTGTGGCGTGGAACGGCGTCACCTTCGGGAATGGCACCTTCGTGGCGGTGGGTCAAAGCGGCAAGGTGATGACGAGTACTGATGGAATTACTTGGATCCTGCGGACGAACCCATCGAGCATCTACTGGATCTCGGTCGCGTTCGGCAACAACACCTTCGTTGCGGTCACGGGTCAGACGGCAAACCGGGTGATGACCAGCCCCGACGGAGTGACATGGACCTTGCAAACCGCTGCAGTGGCCAACTTCTGGACCTCAGTCGCATACGGGGCAAATGGCTTCGTCGCGGTGGCGCGCAGCGGGACGAACGACAGGGCTATGACCAGCCCCGACGGGGTCACGTGGGCGAGCCGGACAAGTGCTGCTGACAACACCTGGCTCTCCGTGACCTACGGCAATGGCACCTACGTCGCTGTGTCTGAAGATGGTGCGAGCCGCGTGATGACGAGCCCTGACGGCATCACGTGGACTCCTCGTTCGGCCGCTGCCGCCCTGTTCTGGCAGGCAGTCACCTTCGGTGGAGGCCAGTTCGTCGCTGTCGCTTCGGGTGGTGCCGGTAACCGAGTGATGACAAGCCCGGATGGCATCAATTGGACGAGTCAGGCGAGCAGTACCGACAACAACTGGAAAGCAGTCGCTTTCGGTAACGGCATGTTCGCCGCGGTCAGTACCTACTCCACCGTGGGTCTGGTCGATAGTGCTCGCGTCATGATTTCCGGATCGATGTCGAACGGGGGGTCCGGCGATGATTCGCAGACCCCGCGGCCGATCCTCCAGCAACTGCCCACCAACGCAGAGGGCACCTGCTCGAGCATCGACGATGCGCATGTCGCCTACGGCACGGGAATCAGCGGCGGTTGGTCGCGGGCCTGGGGTGAGTGGGCAAATGAGCATCAGGGTGGCTGGGTATGCAGTCGCACGCTGACGTACTCGAACGCGCAAGGTCAATGGCTCGTCGCCGTCTAGTCGCTCAACTCGCAGGGGCCGATAGCAGCAGTAGCACGAAGGGGAGAAGAAGCAATGAGAGCTAGCAGACGAGGGGTCATCGCCGTCGCACTCGCAGCACTGATCGCTCTGGGGCAATGGGTTGCGATGGCGCCGGCCCAGGCCTTCGAGGGCTCAGTGGACCTGAACATCACGACCCCCTCACCGATCACCGTCTATCCCTCGTGCGTTCTCGTGGTCGACGGCTATGCCTACGTGAGCGACGGTTCGAACAGCTCACCGAGCTACATCTCGGTCGTGCGCGTCAGTGATGGCACTGTCGTTGGCTGGCTGCCGGCAGGCACCAACTCCGCGGGCATCGCCACCGCCTACGGCAAGGTCTTCGTTGTGGCCGCCTACGGCCAGGACGTCACCGTGATCGACTCAAGCACGCGGCTGGTCACCTCGACCATCAGCAATGCGGGCACGACCCCCGCTGGCGGCACTCTGGTGCCGTGGACAGGTTCCACGGCGTTCGCCAATCCGATCGGCATCGAGGTCGGCACGGTCAGCGGCCATCAGTACCTCTTCGTCGCGAATATCTACTCGGGGCTCACCGTTATCGACGCCGACACCAATCGGATCGTCTCGACGATTGATGTGCCGGGGGAGAACTGGGGTCTCGCGGTGAGCGGCAACTACGCCTACGTGCCGGATCGCTACGGGGCCACGGCCACGGTCATCGACATCACCAAGGCAGTCAACGACCCGACGCATGCCACTGTCTCGACGATCACGCTTCCCGCCAACTCCAAGCCCGTCACTGGGGTGGTGGCCGAGGGATACCTCTACCTCACCGATTGGCACAACGGCTCGGTCGATCTCGTCGATGTGTCGAAAGCGGTGAGCGATCCGACCCATGCCTATGCAGCGACAGTGGCAGTTGGCGCGAATCCTTTCGGCGGGATCCTCTTCAATGGCCGCGTCTACATCTCCAATGGCGGAGCGAACTCTGTCAGCGTGATCGATGCCAGCACTCGAACCGTGGTCGATACCCTCACCGCGTCTGATCTTCAAGGCCCAGGCGGTGGCCTGTCAGGTGCGGGCAATGTGCTGTACGTGCCCTCGGGCGGCAATCACCGGCTTCTGGGGATAGCGGTGGCGGCTGCACCTGGACCCTCTCCGCCCTCGTCCTCTGCTCCGTCGGCGCCGGCTGCTCCGTCGGCCGAGCCTGAGTCCACCGTGTCGCCTACCCCAACTCCAAGTGCCACGCCCAGCCCCGAGCCCAGTGCGACCGCGGAGCCTGAACCTCGGGCACAGCTCAATGGTGCGACGGAACAGCGCGTCGCCGGCTCGGTCTCTCTCGTCTCTGCGAGCGTGGTGTCGCAGACGCGTCAGCGCTTCATGGTTGTGCCGATCTCCGCTCGGATCGGTCGTGCACCCAGGGTGTTCAGCGATGTCCTCGAGCCGCTCGCCCTGGTTGCGCGAGGCCTGGCGCCGAGCACGGAGTACGTCGTGAAGGTCAAGGTGTCCGGTGTCTACTCCGCTGTAGGGACGGTCACTGCGGCCGCGGATGGCTCCGTGGTGCTGCCGGTGCTGCGCTTTGACCGTGCCGCAACCCACGCGATTGCCCTGGTCGATCCGGCAGGACAGGCGCATTACGTCAAGGTGTCAGTCCGCTAGACGGGAGGGGCGGGGGGGGCGC
>CAJAKT010000210.1 GCA_903940375.1 uncultured bacterium
GCGCTCCTGGCCGACGGTGCGCGCGTGTACGGGCAGGTGATGGACGGGTACTGGGAGGACGTCGGCACGTTCGCGAGCTACAGCCGCGCACAACGTGATGTGCTCGACGGCCGGGTGCAGAGCAACGTGGATGCCTTTGAGGTCGCGCCCGGAGTGCTGGTTGCCACCGGGGCTGAGCTGTCGCCCGAGGCTGACGTGCGGCCCCCGGTCTACATCGGCTCATTCGCGAAGATCGAGGCCGGAGCGGTGATCGGTCCCTACACGGTCGTCGGAACGAACACCCTCATCCGCTCGCGAGCAGTCGTCGACCACTGCGTGATCCACCCCAATGTCTTCGTGGGCAACGACGCGGAGCTGCGTGGCTGCATCATCGGACGAGCAACCGAAGTCAGGCACGGAGCCCGAGTACTCGAGGGCTCCGTGATCGCCGACGGTTGCACGATCATGGATGGTGCCGTCATCGGTACTGACGTGATGATCTACCCGGGGAAGACGATCGACGAGGGAACCGTCGTTGACGAGTCAGTCGTGTGGGAGTCACCGTCTCAGCGCCAGGTGTTCAGTGACAGCGGTGTTCGTGGGATCGTCAATGTCGACATGACCCCCGAGCGCATCGTTCGGCTCGCCGCCGCTTTCGCGACGACCCTGCCCAAGGGTGCAACGATCAGTGTCGGTCGTGATCACTCAAAGGCGGCCCGTGCGCTGAATCGTGCCCTTGCCGGCGCCTTGACGGCAGCGGGAATCAACCTTCGCGATCTGCGCGCCGTGACAACCCCGCTCGTGCGAAATGACACGGCCCGCTACTCCGACGGGGGAGTGATCCTGCGCACCACGCCCGGACGTCCGGACAGCATCGATGTGCTGTTCCTCAACTCGCACGGTGGTGAGATCAGCAGCCAGCAGCGTGAGTCGATCGAGCGCATCTTCACGCGCAAGGAGTTTCGTCGACCCCTGCCGTCCGACATCGGCGACATCCGCACCCCGCATCGCGTCCTCGACGACTATGCCAACGACGTCGAGGCTGAGATCAACATGGAGGCCATCCGTCGAGCGCACCCCCGGATCGTCCTCGACGCCGGCGGCGGACCTTCCGTTGGCGTCCTTTCCATGATCATGGGCCGTCTCGGCCTCGATGCCCTCACCGTCGGTGCGGCCATGGAGGAGGAGGCGGCGGCCGATCAGGCTCCGTACCGCGAGGCGGCTCTCAGAAGACTCAGTGCCCTGGTCGTGTCATCCGGCGCGAAGATCGGGGCCCGGCTCGGACCGACGGGTGAACGACTCAGCATCGTCGATGAGCTCGGCCGTGTTATCGATGATGGCCGGATGCTCCTCATCATGCTCGACCTGATGGCTGCGTCACGGCATTCCGGATGTGTTGCGGTTCCGGTGACCACGAGTCGACTCGCCGAGGAGGTGGCTGCCTTCCACGGCATCGAGGTGCGCCGGATCGGTGCGGGCTTCGCGGAACTCGCGGCTGCTGGCACGGCACCCGATGTCATCCTCGCGGGGGACGGACGGGGCCGGTTCGTCCTACCGGCCCTCGGCCCGGGGCCGGATGCGATCTCCGCCCTCATGATGCTGCTGTCCCTGATGGCTGACACCGATCTCAGCCTGAGTCAGCTGAATGCGCGGATTCCCGCAACGACCGTCGTGTCACGAATGGTGACGGTGCCGTGGCATCGGCGAGCGGCCGTCATGCGTGCGGTGCGCAAGCGCGTGGGGGAGACGGATGTTGACGCTCTAGACGGGCTGAGAGTCGTCGATGAGGACGGGAGCTGGTGTCTTGTCCTGCCGGAAGACGATCAGGCCTGCCTGACCCTCTATGCGGAAGCGGTGGACACGGTCGCAGCAGAGCGCCTGCTGGACTACTGGCAGAACGTGGTGGAGACGGCACCATGACGAGCGCGGCCGGGGACCTGCAGGCGGCGGAATCCGACGGCCTGCTTGAGTCCTTTCTCGCACAGGTGGTTGTCGATGACTATGCGGGCATTCCGGCCGCAGATCAGCGCGGCATCCGTGGCAATCCCGGCTGGATGGCCACGGCCATGGCCCTTGTCATCGGCGTCATCGTGGCAGCGGCGCTGCTTACGGCACGTGCGTCCGACGCCGAGAGACAGCAGGTCCGCGATGGGCTGGCTGAGCGGGTCACGGCGCTGTCGGTTGCGGTTGCTGATCGTCAGGCAGTGGTCGATGGGCAGGCGGCACAGGTGGACAGCCTTGAATCCGCACTCCTCGATGCCTCACGCAGCGATGCTGACGGCGAGCGACTGGCCACGCTGTCCACGTTGGCGGCGGCGACGGACCTCTCCGGGCCCGGACTGACCGTGACGATCGATGATGCACGCGATGCCCAGGCGGGCTCACTGAACACCGTCCTCGACCGTGACCTGCAGGACATCGTCAATGTGCTCTGGCAGATGGGTGCCGTCGGTATCGCGGTGAATGATCAGCGGCTGACCAGTGACACGGCCATCCGGAGCGCGGGAGGGGCGATCCTCGTCAACTATCAGCCGCTGTCGCGCCCCTATCGACTCGCCGCGGTCGGCCCGATGGACGGTGGAGACGGTGAAACAGGGCTGCAGAGCCTGCTCACCAGGCTGACGGCCGACTATGGACTTGTGACGGACGTGGCGGCCGGTGACATAGCGTTGCCGGCAGGGGATCTGATAGTGCCCCGCTACGCGCTGCCGACGGAAGGGGGAACGACACCGTGATCGCCATCATCGGACTTCTCGTCGGCGTCGCCGTCGGCATCCTCTGGCATCCCCTCGTTCCGCTCTGGTTGCAGCCCTATCTGCCGATTGCCATCGTTGCCGCGCTTGACGCGGTCTTCGGCGGCTTCCGGGCGCTGATGGAGAAGCGATTCGACGACCGGATCTTCGTCGTGAGCTTCCTCTCGAATGTCATCATCGCGGCCTTCCTGGTGTACCTCGGAGACCAGCTCGGTGTCGGCGCGCAGATGTCGACCGGCGTCGTCGTCGTGCTGGCCATGCGGATCTTCGCCAACGCCGCCGCCATCCGGCGCATCCTGTTCCGGGCGTGACGGCATGACCACGCCGGCCGAGGAGGTCGTGACATCCCCGCCGGAGCCGACGTCCGGGGCGCTCCTTGCCCAGCTGGCCTTCCGGCCGAGCCGTCCGCACCTGTTCATCGGTCTGCTCTTCCTCGTGCTCGGACTCCTCGTGACGCTGGCGGTCGTGCGCCCGGGCGAGGAGGAACCCTGGCGGAATGCGCGCACCGAGGACCTCGTCCAGATCCTCGACGATCTGGGGGCGCGCCAGGAGCGACTCGAGGCGGAGTCACTCCGGCTGACCGGACTCCAGCGCGACCTCGAGGCTGGGTCGACAGCGGATGCAGTGGCGGAGGCGAATCGTCGGCTCGGTGCTCTGCAAGTACTGACGGGGACGACGCCGGTGACCGGTCCGGGCATCTCCATCGTGATCACGGACCCCGAGGGCGCCGTTGACTCGGCGGTGCTGCTTGATGCCGTACAGGAACTTCGTGACGCAGGCGCCGAGGCCATCCAGGCCGGATCGACGCGCGTGGTCGTCAGTACCTGGTTCGCCGACAGCGACCAGGGGGTGCTCGTCGATGGGCGTCCGGTCGAGGCACCGATCCGGCTGGTGGCGATCGGCGATCCTGACACGATGGCGGCCGCGATGAGCATTCCGGGTGGTGTTGCGGACTCGGTCCGGACGCGGGGGGCCGATTTTGCGGCTTCGACTGCTCAGGCCCTGAGCATCTCGGTTACAGTTCCCGAGACGACGAACTAGGAGGCCGGATGTTCCCCGACGAGTTGCGCTACACCGCCGAGCACGAGTGGGTGCGAGCCACGGATTCGGGCACGGTTGTGTTCGGTATCACCGACTATGCGCAGGATGCGCTGGGTGACATCGTCTACGTGTCGCTCCCGGGCGTGGGGGAGTCCCTCTCCGCTGGGGGCACCTGCGGCGAGGTCGAGTCGACGAAGAGCGTCAGTGACATCTACGCGCCCTTGGCAGGTGAGGTGGTTGCGCGCAACGAGGCGCTCGACAGCACTCCTGAGAGCGTGAACACGGACGCATACGGTGCCGGCTGGATGGTCGAGCTTCGTCCCGCCGACCCGGCCGCCATGGAGGGTCTTCTCACCGCTGCGGACTACCGCGCGCTGGTGGAGAAGGCTTAGGGATTGCCGCGATGACCTGCCCGGCATGTGGACATGTGAGCTCGAACGACGATCGCTTCTGCGCGTCGTGCGGTGCGCCGCTGACGGCAGAGGCCTTCGAGAGCCTTGATCACACGGGCTCGATCACGTCGATCATCTCCTCAGGTCCGGGCACCGGCTCCGGTGCCATGAGCGCGGTTGGCTCCGGGCGTCAGTTCGAACTGCCTTCGGGCAGCGCACTTCTGGTCGTTCATCGTGGGCCTGGGGAGGGTCAGGAATTCGTTCTTGACGAGTCCGCGGGGGTACAGACGGTCGGACGAGCACCCGAGGCTGCGATCTTCCTCGACGATGTGACGGTGAGCCGTCATCACGCTGAGTTCCGTCATGGCGCGGAGGGCTGGAGCGTCCGTGATATCGGAAGTCTGAACGGCACCTACGTGAATCGGGTGCGGGTCGAGGACCAGCACCTCTCCGGAGGAGACGAGGTCCAGATCGGGAAGTTCCGCTTCGTCTTCCTGCTCGGGCTCGAATCCACGACATGACCGATGGAGTGGGCGAGATACCTCAGCCTGTGGTGACCGGCACGATCAGCATCGGCGAGGTGCTGAGTCTGCTCAAGCGCGAGTTCCCCGACGTCACGATCAGCAAGATCCGCTTCCTGGAATCCGAGGGTCTCGTCTCGCCGGAGCGCACGGTCTCCGGGTACCGGCGGTTCGGGCAGCGTGACGTTGATCAGTTGCGGGCAGTACTGACGCTGCAGCGCGACCAGTACCTTCCGCTGAAGGTGATCCGCGATCACATCAGCGAGGGCCTGCCCGATCCGGATGCGCCGCCTGCCTCGCCGATCGCGGGCACCGGCATGCGCCCTGACGATTTCCGCCCAGGTGCTGGCCGCGTTCGGATGACGCGCACCGAGCTGGCTGAGGCGTGCGAGCTGACCGAGGCGTACGTCGCGCAGCTCGAGGGGATCGGGCTGGTGTGGGCCAGCCCTGCTGGTCATTACGACGAGGATGCGCTGGCCATCGCGAGCGTGGTGTCACGCCTGTCGGCCTTCGGGGTCGAGGCCCGGCACTTGCGATCCTTCCGTGTCGTCGCGGACCGTGAGACGGGACTCGTGGAGCAGATGGCAACGCCCTACTCGCAGCCCCGCGATCGCGATGCCCGAGCACGCGAGCAGGAGACGATCCGCGAGCTGGCCTCGCTGTTCGTGCAACTGCACGCTGCTCTCCTGCGGGCTGAGCTGATCCGCGGTGGCCGGGCCTGACCTCGGGGGTGCAATTCCGGTCCGCGGGGTTACCCTGTGAACGTGCATGATCTCGAAGTAGTCGGCGTGCGAGTCGAGATGCCGTCCAACAACCCGATCGTCCTCCTGCGTGAGGTCGACGGCGGCCGCTACCTGCCCATCTGGGTCGGGGCGGTAGAGGCCACGGCCATCGCGTATGCCCAGCAGGGCATCGTCCCGCCGCGGCCCCTGACCCATGACCTGCTGCGAGACGTGCTCAATGCGCTGGACGTGACGCTCATCGAGGTCCGCATCACGGCACTCGAGGACGGGGTCTTCTACGCGCTGCTCATCCTCAGCACCGGGGTGGAGGTCAGTGCCCGTCCGTCCGATGCGATCGCCCTGGCGCTACGGGTGGGCGCCCCGATCCGCAGCACCGTGGCCGTCATGGACGAGGCCGGGATCGATATTCCGGATGATGAGCCCGCTGCGCCCGAGGATCAGGTGGAGAAGTTCCGCGAGTTCTTGGATCAGGTCTCGCCAGAGGACTTCGGCTGACCTCATGGGCACCTTCATGGTTGCTCACGAGAGCCGTGCAACCTCAGCGTGAGGTTGAGACTTTGCTCTACGACACGCCGTAACTGGCGTTTGACCGCGGGTGCTGGCCTCCCTAGCGTCAGCGGTGCACGGAACGTGCGACCAGGAAGTGTTCGCAGGCAGCGCTAGTCTGGCTGGGAACGGTGAATCGGGTGCCGCGATGGCAGCCCGATGGCAGGAGGATGACGTGACCTCAGAGGGCGTGAGTTCCACGGCAGTGGTCCAGGTGACCGCTGACGCCCAGTTCCAGGGAGTGCTGTTCGACGAGGCAACCCTGCGCCCTCTGCCGGCCAATGTCGGTTACCGCGGTCCGGTGGCCTGCGCGGCCGCCGGTATCACCTACCGCCAGCTCGATTACTGGGCCCGCACCGGACTGGTTGTTCCGACGGTCCGTGGTGCGGCGGGGTCGGGAACACAACGGCTGTACGGATTCCGCGACATTCTGATCCTCCGCATCGTCAAGCGCCTCATCGATACGGGCGTCTCGCTGCCGAATATCCGCGCGGCCGTCGATCACCTGGCGACGCGCGCCGGCGAGGATCTGGCCAGCCTGACGATCATGAGTGACGGCGCGAGCATCTACGAGTGCCGCAGTGCCGAGGATGTCGTCGACCTGGTCCGTGGCGGTCAGGGTGTCTTCGGCATCGCCGTCGGCAGTGTGTGGCGTGAGGTCGAGGGGACCCTGGCGACGTTGCCGGGAGAGGCTCCTGGCGGTGCCGTGATCGACGCGCCCACGTCGCGTGACGACCTCGCGGCACGACGGGCGCGCCGTACTGCCGTCTGAGCGCTTCTGGCTAGGATAAGTGCGCTGACTGACCCCGAGCGGGAGAGATCTGGGCAACCAGACGCCGAAGGAGCAATCTCCCCGACAAGCTCTCAGGCACACGGACCGCCCGGGGAAGGCACCTCTGGAAAGCGGGATCTCGCGATCCCCACCGACGGTGAA
>CAJAKT010000211.1 GCA_903940375.1 uncultured bacterium
TCCCACGATGCCGACACGCAGGCGCGGAGGCCCCGATGTGCTCACCTGACGGAGCGTAGACCGCACCCGTCCAGCCGGCTGCGCGAGTGCGCGCTTGAGCGCCGCGGGGGAGATGCCCGCGGTCTGGCACGATGACCGAATGGCGACCGAAATCCTGCTGGGCATCGGGGTCGCCGCAATGCTCCCGTGCGACGCCGCACTCCCCCTGCGCGAGCACCATCCCGTCACGCATCCGGGCTTCCAGCTCAATGTGGTGGTCGACGACGACATCGTCACGAATGCCGACCCGCGCGTCGGGCTCATGCACCGAAGCGCGGAGAAACTGTTCGAGGCCCGTGACTACCGCCAGGCGATGCTGCTCGCCAACCGGCACGACTGGCTGTCCGCGTTCTCCTCCGAGGTCGGCGTCGCCATTGCCCTCGAGTCGGCCCTCGGCATCACGCCCCCCGAGTGCGCGACCTGGACCCGCACGCTCCTCGCCGAGGCCAACCGCGTCTCCGCCACCCTCGCCTTCCTCGCCCCCGTCGGCGGCGACTCCCGCGAGATCCTCGAAGCCATGCGCGAGCGACTCGCCGCCATCCAGGAGCTCTCGACCGGTGGCCGCGTGCATCCTGGCTACGCGCGCATCGGCGGTGTCGCGATGCCGCTGTCCGACGAGGCCATCGACGCCTACGCCGCCCTCATCGCCGACCTGCGTTCAGCACTCCCCCAGATCACCGACGCGATCTCTGTATACGCCGAGCCCTTCGCCGGCATCGCCGTCCTCAGCCGCGACGATGCGATCAGCTTCGGCGCCAGCGGCATCGTCGCCCGCGCCAGCGGATTCGACATCGACCTGCGCCGGGACGATCCGTACCTCTCCTATGCCGCGCTCGCCGAACTCCTGCGCGTTCCTGTCCGCACCGAAGGTGACGTCCCGGCCCGCTACGGCGTGCTCGTCGATCAGCTGCCCGTCAGCGCCGACCTGATCGACGCGTGCATCGGCGAGCTGCGCCGACTCGGCGACGGCCCCGTCGACGTGCCCCTGCCCAAGGTCGTGCGCCTGCCCGAAGGCACGACCTATGCGTGGATCGAAGGACCACTCGGCATCAGCGGCTGCCTCGTCGTCAGCACCGGTGACAAGTCACCGCACCGGATGAAGATCCGGTCGGCGTCCTTCGCCACCATGCAGGTCATGGGCCATGCCCTCGCCGGCACGCCCTACGACGCCCTGGCCGATGCCGTGATGTCGTTCCCGATGGTCATCGGCGACGTCGACCGCTAGCGAGCCTCTGCCGAACGGCCCGTCGTGGCTGGTTCGGAGCCCCTCAAAGCAGCCACCACGGGCCGCTCGCGGAGATGGGGAAGGGGGGCGGAGCGGAGCGGGGAGGGGCGGAGCGGAGCGGGGCGGAGCGGGGCGGGGCGGAGCGGGGCGGCAGGAAGGGCGGGCGGGCGGGCGGGCGGGCTTGTCTAAGACTCGCCGTGCTCCTGCAGGTAGGTCACGAAGCGGGCGCGCAGCAGGGCCTCGGTCGTGGGATCGAGCTCCTTGTCGCCGACCATCTCGCGCCAGGCCCGCACGCTCTCGATGATCGTGCCGCCGACGGCGCCGAGGTCGCCGCCCTCGCCCTCGATGGCGAACATGGCCGGCATATGCGAGTACAGGTCGGTGAAGAAGCCGAGGTCCATGTGGTGCTCAGCGTGCTTGAAGGCGCGCTGGCGTAGTTCGTCGAACGGCAGGTCCTCGAGGGCGACATCACTCATGGCCCGAACCCTACCCGCGGCCGTGGGTGGTCCGTCGGACGGCCCGAGTGGGATCCGGCAGAGGTGCTCGAGCCACAGCGAGGCTGCGACGAGGCCGAGCGAGCCAACCGAGGCGAGGGTCGCAGCCCA
>CAJAKT010000212.1 GCA_903940375.1 uncultured bacterium
AGAACATGTGAGGCACAGGAATCTGGGAGAAACGGTCAGGAACGGCGCATCGCGCCGCTTTCCTGCCGGCGGTCTCAAGCGGCTGTTGCACGGAGGACCTCGGTGAGGGCCTCGCGGGGAGTCTTCCATGCCAGGGTCTGACGTGGCCGGGTGTTGAGGCTGAGGGCGACCTCGTCGCAGTCGGCCTGAGTGAGGTGGCGCATGTCGCAGCCCTTGGGCCAGTACTGGCGCAGCAGGCCGTTGGTGTTCTCGTTGCTGCCGCGCTGCCACGGCGAGTGGGGGTCGCAGAAGTAGATGTCGATGCCGGCATCGATCGCGATCTGCGCGTGTTGAGCCATCTCCTTTCCCTGGTCCCAGGTCAGGGTCCGGCGGATCTGCTCGGGCAGCGACGCGATCATCGGTGTCAGCGTCGCGCGCAGGTCGATCGCGGCATGCGTGTCGGGCAGCGGGGCCAGGAGCACGAACCGGGTGGTCCCCTCGACCAGGGTGATCACTGCGCCCTTGCCAACCCCGCCCATGAGCAGGTCGCCCTCCCCAGTGGCCGGGCACGGCGCGATCCGAGGCCTCCGCGGGGCGAACGCTGATCGGCACCATCCCGGTCAGCTTGCCCCGGCGCTCCACCGATCCCCGGGGCTTGCGGGCAGTGCGCTGGCTGCGCAGGTGCGCGGTGAGCTCCCTGCGCAGTTCGCCGCGGGCCTGCACGAACAGCGACTGGTAGATCGTCTCGTGACTCACCCGCCAATCCTCCCGGTCCGGGAACAACCCCGGCAGCAACGCCGAGATCTGCTGCGGCGACCAGTTCGCCGCCAGCAGCCCCGCCACCACCACGCCGAACTCCCCGACCAGCTTGCACGGCTTCGGCCGACGCGCCCGCCGGTGGGACCGCTCCTGCGCCACCACCGCCCGATAGACCGACGGACGGCCCGGCTGTCGCCGCCGGCGCCCTGCTCGGCCGGCCCTGACGCGCCCCCGTCCCTCGTCCCAGGTCCCGGGCGACCGTCGTCCGATGCCTCCCGATCGCCTCCGCGATCCGCGTCGCCGTCCACCCCGCCCTCACACCCCGCTCGATCACCTCGCGGTCATGCAGCGTCAACCTGCCACCCGGCATCCCGACCTCCCATCGTCACCGCCAATCGTGACGTGCAACAACCAGTTGAGACCGCCGCCAAAGAAAGGGCCAGGGAAAGGGCCAACTCTGCAGAGTGACAATGTGCGTGGTCGCTTTGCAGCCCGAAACCTGTTGCAGCGCAACGACTTTCGAGAGTGGGTCGCCGGGGGCTCGAACCCCGAACCTACGGATTAAAAGCCTGCGAAACGCCCTCGTGGCTGAGCGTGAATCGCTGCAATACCAACGTCTTTCGTACCGCTGAGACTCACCCAGACCCACCCAGACTCAGGAAGAAAGGGCCAACCCGGCCGAGGCGAAAGGGCCAAGAAAGGGCCAGCGCGAGTCCCACCCTCGCTATGACGTCCACCGATTATGGCAGGCGTACGTGTGCGGGGGTGAGATCGGTGATGGCTCGAACGCCGAGGAGGCGCAGGGTGCGGCGGATCTCGGTGGTGAGGATCTCCGCGGCACGGTCGACTCCGCGTTCCCCGCCAGCCATCAGCCCGTACAGGTAGGCCCTGCCCACCAGGGCGGTCCTGGCGCCCAGTGCCAGGCAGGCGACGATGTCGCCGCCCGACATGATCCCGGTGTCGACCCATACCTCCGTGGTGTCACCGACCGCGTCAACGGCGTCAGGGACCAGCCGCATCGGCACCGGCGCCCGGTCCAGTTGCCGGCCGCCGTGGTTGGACAGCACCACCGCATCCGCACCCGCGTCACTGACGCGGCGGACGTCGTCGAGGGTCTGTACCCCCTTGACGATCAGCGGCCCATCCCAGATGGACCGCAGCCAGGCGAGGTCGTCGATCGTCATCGTCGGGTCGAACAGCCGGTCCAGTAGGTCCGCGACCGTGCCGGACCACTGTGTCAGGGAGGCGAACTCCAACGGGTCGGTCGTGAGCAGGTTCGCCCACCACAACGGGTGCGTCGACATGTCCACCAGCGTCTTGACCGTCAGCGACGGCGGGATCGAGAACCCGTTGCGGGCATCCCGCAGCCGCGCCCCCGCCACCGGCACGTCCACCGTCAGCATCAGCGCCTCGTACCCCGCGGCCTTCGCTCGCGCCACCAGGTCAATCGCGGCGGACCGGTCCCGCCACACATACAACTGGAACCACAACCGTGGATCCGGCGCCACGGCACGGCCCGCTGCCGCGGTCACCTCGATCGACGTCGTGCCCATCGTCGACAGTGCGTACGGGATCCCACGCTGGGCCGCAACACGCGCGACCGCCGGCTCCCCCTCGTGATGCATCAACCGGGTGAACCCGGTCGGCGCGAAGCAGTACGGCACCTCCTCAGGCAGACCCAGGACCTGCGTCCTCAATTCGACATCGATCACGTCATGAAGTACGGACGGCTGGAACTCCAGATCCCCGAACAGCCGCCGCGCACGCGACAGGCTCACCTCCGCCTCCGCCGCCCCATCGGTGTAGTCGAACACCGACCGAGGCGTCCGCCGCCGCGCCACCGCCCGCAGATCACCGATCGTCAACGCCGCCGCCAACCGTCGATCCACCCCGTCCCACACCGGCTTCTTCAGCGCCACCAGCGGAGCCAGTTCCGACCACCGAGGAACACGACGTTTCACCACGACCTCATCCCTTCCCAACCTGAATGAGCACCAACCGTCGTAGCCAGCGGCCACATCAGACGGTCGTGCGCCCCCAATTGCCGCAACCCGCCTGTGGCTCGTGCCGATGGCCGCACTGCGGCATTCAATGGCCGATAGCCTGCTGCCATGTCGATGTACCCGTCCCGAGGCCAGCACGGGAGGATAGTTCGCGAACTCGGCATCAGAATTCTCAGTGGCGACCTCCCGCCCGGAACCATTCTCGATCTTGAGGGGCTGAGCAGGCAGTACGGCGCAAGCCGAACCGTGATGCGGGAGGCCATCAAGGTCCTTGCAGGAAAGGGTCTCGTCGATTCGGTTCGCCGCCGCGGAACCTTTGTGCAGGCGCAGTCGCAGTGGTATCGGCTGGACCCCGACGTCCTGCGCTGGCAGTTCGAAGCTACCGCGGACGCGGCCCTGTTCCGGCAGTTGAGCGAGGTGCGGCTCATGATCGAGCCCACTGCCGCTGCCCTGGCCGCGGAGAACCGGACCGAGGATGACCTGGATGCACTCGGGGATGCACTGGCCCTGATGGCCCAGCACCAGCCTGGCTCAGACGCCACCAAGTTCATTGAAGCTGACATTGCCTTCCATGTGACGCTTCTCAAGGCGACGCATAACGACCTTGCGGCGAGCCTCTCCGTGGTCATCGAGATAGGCCTAGCGACGCGCGACGACCTCATCCACTCCCGAGATACCCCAACCAAGGAAAGCCTCCGCGCGCACCGCCGCATCCTCGATTCCGTGGCAGCTCGCGAGCCCCGAGAGGCGGAACGACGCATGCGGGTACTCCTCGCGAGTGCTGCCTCGGATCTTTCGGCGGCCTTCGAAGGGCAGCAGCCGAGGGCGGTGTTAAGCACCGACCTCGACCACAAGTCGCCATGACTCGCTACCACCGGCGGGGACGATCGCCGCACGGCCGCCCCGCTCCGCGCTGATCACATCGTCGAGCCATGCGGTAGCGGGCTCGGGAACGATGACAGGCTCTGCGGCCAGCGCTTCGTAGTCCACCCAAACGCCGATCCATCTCGTCACGGACCCACTCCAACGCAGGGCCAACGATCCATTCGCGGGCGTGCGAAGAGTCAACCATCTTTCGTGCCCCTCTGGATCGCTCCACCACTTGCCAGTCCCACCACGGCCTACTTGCTCAAGGGGTCGAAGCGGCAACTCCTCAGGAGCCGCTGGCGCCGGATCTGAACGCCACCAAGCGTCTCGGTTCCGCACCTCCACCAATGTTCCGGGCGGGCAACGGAACTGCGGGTGGGCGGCCCACAGAAAGGCGACCGGTGCATTGGTGGGGTTGACGACTCGGTACCCCATGGTCATGACTGTGGAGCCAGCGGCGTCCAGGGACAGGTCGCGAGTGAGCACCAGACCGGTAGTCCAGCTGACGACCGTCGTCACCAAGCGGGTGCCGCTGCAAGAGTCCACACTCCACGATCGATTCCACACGTCCCCGTGGTCCGCCCGCGGATCGCCCGTGATCGTCGGAAACATCTCATCCCAGCCGCTGAATGCAGTCGACCCGAAGTTCAGTGCGCCCAAGCGTCGCGGGTGCTGAGCCTGGGCCAGCCATTCGCGTCCCGATCGCTCGTCAACCAGCGACACGAGAGCCGAGCCCAGCCCAGGACTGGTGGTCACGCTCATCGCTCCATTGCTCAGGCGGACCAGTTCGGACGGGTCGTCCACGATCACGGAGTCTCCTTCAAGACCAGGAAACCACCGTCCACGGGAATTGCGGCCCCGGTTATGTACGACGCATCTGGTCCGCAAAGGAAGCGAACGACCGAAGCCACCTCCTGGGCGGTCCCCATTCGCTCAAGACACG
>CAJAKT010000213.1 GCA_903940375.1 uncultured bacterium
CCGATGTTGTAGCTCTCACCGGGGGCGCCCTTCGCCACCACGAGCGCGATGCCACGGCAGTGGTCGTCGACGTGCAGCCAGTCGCGGACGTTCATGCCGTCGCCGTAGAGCGGAACGGTGCCGCCGTCGATCAGGTTCGTCACGAACAGCGGGATGACCTTCTCCGGGAACTGGTACGGGCCGTAGTTGTTCGAGCAGCGCGTGCTCGACACATTGAGGCCGTACGTCACGAAGTAGGCGCGCACGAGCAGCTCCGCGGCCGCCTTCGCCGCGGAGTACGGCGAGTTCGGCTGCAGCGGCTGGTTCTCGTCCCACGAGCCCTCGTCGATCGAGCCGTAGACCTCGTCGGTGCCGATGTGCACCGTGCGCGGAATGCCGTGACGCAGGCAGGCATCGAGCAGTGTCTGCGTGCCGACGACATTGGTCACGACGAAGTCCTGCGGCCCGTGGATCGACCGGTCGACATGGGTCTCGGCTGCGAAGTTGACGACGACATCGTGGCCCGGCAGCACGGTGTCGAGCAGCGGGCCATCGCAGATATCGCCCTGCACGAACGTGAAGCGCGGATCAGACGACACCGACGCGAGGTTCTCGAGATTGCCGGCGTAGGTCAGCTTGTCGTAGACCGTGACGCCCGTGGGTTCGACGCCATACGCGCCGGACATGAGCTCGCGCACGAAGTGCGACCCGATGAAGCCTGCTGCTCCGGTGACGAAATACCTCACTGCCCGCTCCCCTTCAGTCTGTCGAGCCACTGCTGTGCATCCGCGAAGTCAACATCCGTGACACCCTCGCGCAGGACGGGCTGCTTGCCGTCATGGCGCGGGTACGAGCCGAGGAAGCGCACGTCGAGGCACACCCGGTGCAGGCCCATCAGGGCTTCCGCCACGCGGGAGTCGGCGACGTGACCCTCGACATCGACGCTGAAGAAGTAGTCGCCCAGCGCCTTGCGCGTGGGACGCGACTCGATGCGGGTCAGGTTGACGCCGCGCACCGCGAATTCATTGAGGATCGCCATCAGCGCGCCCGGCTGGTCGAGCCGCATGAACAGGCTCAGCGTCGTCTTGTCGGCGCCGGTCGGCGCAGGGATGCTCCCGGGCTTGCGTACCAGCACGAATCGGGTGGTGGCATCTTCGGTGTCGCCGATGTTGTCGGCCAGCACGTCGAGGTCGTAGCGATCGGCCGCCAGCCTCGGCGCCACAGCGGCATCCCACGGTGCCGGCTCCTGCAGCAGAGCCGCCGCAGCGCCCGCGGTGGACAGCGACGGGATCACCGTGATGCCCGGCAGCGTGTCATCGATCCAGCGCCGGACCTGCGCGAGCGCATGCGGATGCGAGGCAAGGCGCGTGACATCCGACAGCGACGTTCCGCGTCGTGCCATCACGGCGAAGCGCACCGGCAGGGCCACTTCGTCGACGATCACCAGCCGCTTGCCGTTTGCGAGCTCGTCGAGCGTGACGGACACCGAGCCCTCGACGGAGTTCTCGATCGGTATCAGTGCAGCATCGGCCTCGTCGGCGCGTACGGCGTCGATGGCCGCCTGGACCGAAACCGACGGAACGTGCCCCGCCGACTGGTACGCCGCCATCGTCAGCAGCGCCGCCTCGCAGAACGTCCCGCGCGGACCGAGGTAGGCAATGCGATCGGTCATGTGTCGATTCCCCTTGCGATGCGGACAGCCTGCAGCTCCTCCGGCGAGAGCGTGATGTCACTGTCTCCGCCGGAGAGGCCCTTCAGATACGTGCGGGTCTCGCTGCGCGCGTGGATCGAGGTGATGACCAGGCCATCGCCACCGTCATCGAGCAAGGCAGCGGAGAACGAGAATCGGCCCCCCATGTCGCCGAAGGCGTCGTAGCGCACCACGGAGACATGCCGTAGGGCCATCGCAAGGTCGCGCCGCGTCGCGGCCAGCGCTGCCTCGAGCCGCAGGACCTCGTCGCGCAGGTCGGCGAACTCCTCCATGGTGCGGCCCATGACGTCGACGATGGTCTCGCGGCCCTCGCCCGCCTGAAGCAGGGCGTAGGAGCGATGCAGCCGGCCCAATCGGGTGAACGCCATGGCCCCGAGAACCACGCCCACGACGCCGACAATGATGCCGACGAGCGCAACAATCAGCGCGGATTGGGGATCGGACGTCACACCCGAAGCGTAGTCGGCCGATGTGGGAGCATCTGCGGGTGTCACAACTGCTGGCGGACGTGCTGTCCCGGGGGTCCGCGAGCCTCCTGGGGCTCTTCCTCGCGATCGCGACCACCATCAG
>CAJAKT010000214.1 GCA_903940375.1 uncultured bacterium
GCTCGCAACATCGGCTGGCGCAACGGACATCTCTGTCGACGTGATCGGCTACTACCCGCCCGGCGACGTGCCCAACACCACCGATGCGACTCCGGGCGCAGCGATGCCCATGGGCGATGAGCCGCCGCCGGTTGCTGCAGCGCCGGCCCCCGCGCCAGCCCCCGCGCCGGCGGCTACCGGAACCTTCAAGCCGGACCCCGTCGACGAGTTCATCTCGATCGGCTCCGATGTCGGCTACGAGTCGTCGACGCAGGGAGCGCTCCAGCCGGGGGAGGCTCGTGTCGTGGGGCTCTCCGGCGTGCCGGCGGAGGCGACATCGGCCCTCGTGCTCATCACGACACGTGAGGCGACGAAGCGCGGCAGCCTGCGCATCGGGGCGACGGACAAGGACGCAACGGCGACCTTCGCCTTCCCTAAGCGCGGCGTGCGCTCAGCGGTCATGGTCGTACCGATGGCCGCTGGACAGGTCACCTTCATCACCTCCAAGAAGGCCGCCGTCCAGCTCCGGGTCGAGGTGCTGGGCTACGCGCTGAATGCGAAGCCGATCAAGGTCCGCAGTGCGCCAGCGACCCGGATCGCCAAGGCCAAGCTCGATGCCACGGCACCGCTGGTCATCGGGCCGGTGACCGGCCTTGCCGGACTGGCCAGGAAGGGCCGGAAGGTCTCGGGCGTGATCCTTCGGGTCCAATCGAAGGGCCTGGGGGCCGACGCCGGCAGCCTCAAGGTCTACGGGCTCGACGGCACCGCGCCGGGAACCCGCTCGGCCTCGATCGTCCCTGGGAAGCGCTACACGAGCCTCGTTGTCGCCGAGGTCGGCACCGACGGCAAACTGGTCCTGGCTGCTTCGGTCCCGGCCAAGGTGCGGGTGAGCATTGTGGGCTGGGTTCACCGCTAGCGAAGCGGCACGCGCGGGGACGGTCAGTCCGGCTGCCTAGGATGCTGGGGTGAGCGACGCCCAGATGACTTTCGATGTGGGCGCCCCTCCTGCCGTCAGCAGACTCGTCGAAGACCTGAACCCCTCGCAGCGAGCCGCGGTCGAGCATCGCGGCGGGCCGCTGCTCATCGTCGCTGGTGCGGGCTCAGGCAAGACCCGCGTACTCACGCGACGGGTTGCACATCTGCTGGCGACGGGCGATGCCCAGCCAGGACAGATCCTGGCCATCACGTTCACCAACAAGGCCGCGGGCGAGATGAAGGAACGTGTCTCGGAGCTGGTCGGTTCGCGGGCACGGGCCATGTGGGTGTCCACGTTCCACAGTGCGTGTGTACGGATCCTGCGCAGTGAGTCAGCCCGGCTCGACGTCAGCAGCACGTTCACGATCTACGACCAGGCCGACTCGTTGAGATTGATGTCGATGGTCATCCGCGACCTGAGTCTGGATCCGAAGAAGTTCACTCCGCGCTCCTTCCTCGGCCAGGTGTCGAATCTGAAGAACGAGCTGATCGACCATGAGACGTACTCCAGCCGGACGGCCAACCACATGGAGGAACTGCTCGCTGAGGCCTATGGCGAATACCAGCGACGGCTGCGTCGAGCCAACGCCTTCGACTTCGATGACCTGATCTCCAGCACGGTGGCCGTCCTCCAGCTCTTCCCCGATGTCGCCGAGCACTACCGTCGGCGCTTCCGGCATGTGATGGTCGACGAGTACCAGGACACCAACCATGCGCAGTACGTGCTGATCAAGGAACTGGTCGGCGTCGCAACGCCCGATCTGCCAGCGGGGCAGCTGTGCGTCGTTGGTGACGCAGACCAGTCCATCTACGCCTTCCGCGGCGCGACCATCCGCAACATCGAAGAGTTCGAGCGTGACTACCCGAATGCCACGACGATCATGCTCGAGCAGAACTATCGCTCGACGCAGACGATCCTGACGGCGGCCAATGCGGTGATCGCCCGCAATGCCAGCCGGCGGGAGAAGAAGCTCTGGACGGATGCCGGCCCGGGCAAGCCGATCGTGGCCTATGTCGCCGATGACGAGCACGACGAAGCGTCATTCATCGCCAACGAGATCGACCGGCTGGGCGACGACGAGGGCTTCAGGCCATCCGATGTCGCCGTGTTCTACCGCACCAACGCACAGTCGCGTTCGGTGGAGGAGATCTTCATCCGCGTTGGCCTGCCGTACCGGGTTGTCGGCGGCACCCGCTTCTACGAGCGCCGCGAGGTCCGAGATGCCATCGCTTATCTGCGAGCGCTGGCCAATCCCGCCGACGAGGTCTCACTGCGACGGGTGATGAACACGCCAAAGCGCGGAATCGGCGATCGGGCGGAGGCGATGGTCGAGGCCTTCGGGCAGCGCGAGCGCATCGGCTTCGCGGCGGCACTCGAGCGGGCAGCCGAAGCGCCGGGCATCGCTACCCGGTCGCTCACCAGCATCCAGGGCTTCGTCGCGCTCATGGCCGATCTCCGCACGATCGTCGAGTCCGGTGCCGATCCCGCCACCGTCCTGCAGGCAGTGCTGGAGCAGAGCGGCTATCTGGCTGAACTCCAGGCGTCGACCGATCCGCAGGACGAGACGCGGATCGAGAACCTCGCCGAACTGGAGTCGGTGGCGCAGGAGTTCGCCACCGAGAATCCTGAAGGTTCGCTCACCGACTTCCTGGAGCGGGTCTCGCTGGTCGCTGATTCCGATGAGATCCCCGATGGCGACGACACCGGTGGCGTGGTGACGCTCATGACGCTGCACACGGCGAAGGGACTGGAGTTCCCGGTCGTCTTCCTCACCGGCATGGAGGACGGCGTATTCCCGCACATGCGCTCGCTGGGTGACTCGCGCGAGCTCGAGGAGGAGCGCCGCCTGGCCTATGTCGGCATCACGCGGGCCCGCCAGCGCCTCTACGTGACGCGGTCGATGCTCAGGTCGGCCTGGGGCACGCCGGCCTTCAACCCGCCGTCTCGCTTCCTCGAGGAGATTCCAGACGAGGTCGTCGAGTGGCGCCGCGAGGAGCCCGTCGGACGCAGTCCGCTGTCCGGCGGCTTCGGTTCGTCGCCGAGCAGCAGCAGTGCGGCCCTTCGGCTGGGGGACCGCGTGGTCGGGACCGCGCCGGTGATGTCGCTCAACGCCGGGGAGCGGGTCACCCACCAGAAGTTCGGGCTCGGGACCGTCGTGTCGACCTCCGGATCGGGCGACAAGACCGAGGCGACCATCGACTTCGGCTCGGCCGGCGTCAAGCGCCTGCTGCTGCGGTATGCACCCGTCGAGAAGCTGTAGCTCCCCCTCCCAGCGGCATTGACCAGGCGGTATCAGTCGTTCTGAGTTCTACGCCACCGCGGCCCGCCTGTACTTGGACCTCCTGGCTCAGCAGGGTGTCCGGTCGGCCGTGGATGCGGCCCTGGCAAGTGCCGTCGTCGCTGAGACGGTTGATTTCGACGATGCATGGGTACGGGAGCAGGGTCGCCGGACACTCGATGAGTCCTGGTGATCCGGCAGGGTGAGATTCGCTGGGTCGATTTCGGCGACCGCCGCGGCTCTGCGCCGGCAGACCGCCGCCCGGCCGTGGTCATCTCGTCAGATGAGTTCAACGACAGCCGTATCGCGACCGTGATCGTCGCGGCGATCACGGGCAACACCAGCCTTGCAGGCATTCCGGGCAATGTGTTCCTGTCATCGTCGTCGAGTGGGCTTCCCGTCGACTCCGTCGTGAATGTGACCTCGATCGCGACCATCGGGAAGGCCGACCTGGGCGACCTTGTGCGCCCGATGCCATTGCATCTGTGGCAGGAGCTGTCAGCCGGACTCCAGCTTGTCCTGCATTCCCCGTTCTCCTAGTCCGGTCGTGCGGCCGTTCGCGGGCCAGGCGGGAGTGCTGTCGATCGACGTCACCCCGGACGACAACTGCGAGCCGTCGTGGTCGAGCTGGGCCAGTGCCATCGAGATCTCGTTGACTACCCGTCGATCGACGGGCAGCGACATGTGGCCGATCCCCCGGATGAAGACGTTGCGGGCACGCAGGTCGGGATGCTGGATGCGGGCATTTCGCTGGGGCAGCACCAGCTGGTCGAGGTCGGACCAGATGGCGATGAAGCGTGTGCGGCAACCGGGTGCGGGCTCGGCCAGTTCGCGCATGATGTCGCTTGTCGTACGCATCTGGCGGATGACCGGCCACGGCACGAACCGTGCAGGCACGCTGCCACAGTGCGGAGTGCCCAGCGTGCAGACCGTGTGCACGTGCGCGTCACCACCGAGTCGCTGCACGTAGTAACGGGCGATGAGGCCACCCATCGAGTGTCCGATGATGTGGACGCGCTCGTAGCCGGTCTGCTCGCAGACTTCCTCGATCAGCGTGCGGAGGCGCTGTGCGACATCGGTGATGTCGTCGGTGAAAGGTGAGTAGTTCAGGGCGTAGGTGCGACCGAAACCGCGCCGACGCAGCGACCGCCGTAACAGGGTGAAGATGCTTCGGTTGTCGATCACCCCGTGGACCAGGATGATGGGCGTTCCCGCTGCCTCGACATCGCCGATGATCAGTCCGCGTTGTGCGGGTGACAGGTGGGAGACCCCCATATGCGAGGCCTCTTCGAGCCGATCCTCGAGAAGTCCCCAGGGATACAGGGCGAGGTGGAGGCTGACCCACACGCCTTCGACGGCGACTCCCAGAACGCCGGCCGGCGACAGCAGTGCCCGTGCGCCGGCTGGCACCGCGGACAGGAGGCCCATCAGTAGCCCAGCGAGAAGCCTGCGCCCAGATCCTCGGGGCGGTAGGTGCGGAAGGCGATGTGCGTCTCAGTGGTCAGGATGCCTGGGATCGCGCCGATCCCGTCAGTGACGACTTTGGGGACGGCGTCGATGTCAGTGACCTCGAGGATCGCGACGATGTCGAGCTGACCAGTTACCGAGTAGACGGCTCGCACATGGGGGAGGCGGGCGATCTCCGCGCCGACCTCGTTGACCTTGCTGGGATCAACAGTGATGAAGCACAGGGCGGTCACCATGGAACAACTCTAGGCCCGGCTGGCCCGTTGGGCGGCAGCGAATGAGAGGACCTGCTCGCCGACGGTGTGCAGCTGCCGGACGATCGCGGCATCAGTAGTGGCGGTATCCGCTCCGATGAGGCCGGCGGAGTCGTTGATCGCGACGCCGAGTGGGGCGGGCCAGCCGCGGAGCGCGTGCACGACCTGTCGCAGTTGGTTCAGGGTTCCGACGGCGGTCTGCCAGCCGTGTGCAACGGCTATGAGCCCGACTGCGCGGTGCTCGAGGTAGGGCCGTTCGTCGTGTCGAAGGTCTTCGGCGTAATCGAGTGCGTTCTTGAGCATTCCGCTGATGGAGCCGTGGTAGCCGGGGCTCGCGATCAGCACACCGTCGGCAGCGCGAAGGGCGTCAACGAGCTCCTGCGTTGCCGGGGTGCGCTCGGTGGACTCGGTGTCGTAGATGGGCAGCATGAGGCTGCGGCCCGTGATGAACGTAACCTCGGCGCCGGCCTCCGTGGCGGCCTCAGCTGCGATGCGAAGTGCGCGCTCCGAGGCCGCCATCGGCGTGGTGCTACCGCCGATGGCGATGATTCGCAGCGGGGTGATGGGCAGGGTCACGTCGCAGAGTCTTGCATCAGTGCCGAGCGGTAGTGTGCGTGCCGTCGGGTGCGGGGGCACTCGCGGTCCAGTTCGCATCCTCAAGGAGGCCGGATATGTCGGCACCGATTCGCGTTGTCGTGGCTAAGCCGGGCCTCGACGGTCACGATCGTGGCGCCAAGGTGGTGGCCCGCGCCCTGCGCGATGCCGGCATCGAGGTCGTGTACACCGGACTCCACCAGACGCCGGCCCAGATTGTGGATGCGGCCATCCAGGAGGACGCCGACATCATCGGCCTGTCCGTTCTCTCGGGAGCCCACCTGACCCTGTTCGCCGAGGTCATGGAC
>CAJAKT010000215.1 GCA_903940375.1 uncultured bacterium
GCAGCGCTCGAGGCATCCGTGTTCGCCATCGCATCGGCCGCACTGCTGAAGCTGCGACGCACGAGCGACCGTCACCGTCCGTTCCGGCTGTGGGCTGGGCCTGCGGTCGCTGGCTTCGGCGCTGTGCTCTTTGCGGGCCTTGCTCTGGCTTCGGGGTTCTCCGATCCGGAGATCCCGACCCAGTTCTCCCCCGCGCCCGCTCTTATCGTGCTCGGACTCGGTGCGGTGTCGACGGTGTATGTGCTGTTCGTCGTCCCGCGCCTGCATCGCGCAGCCGCCGCGCGACGTGCCGCGGCCCGAGCATCAGGCGAGCGGGTGCGTCGTCGTCCGCAGCGTCCGGCCTGAACGATCGCCAGGTCGAGCGCGGCAGCTCAGGCCGTGGGTCGGCGCAGTGACTTCACGCCCAGGTAGCCCCACAGCACGAGCAGTGCCAGGCACAACGGGGCACTGATCCACTTCAGGTGGTCATTCGGGAAGAGCTCCTCGATCCCCAGCAGGGAGAGCAGCAGGGCGGCCGGCGGGAACATGAACGCCCACCACCCGGGCTGAAACGTCATGGTTCCGGTTCGGCGCATGCGGGCGAGGTCGACGCCGGCGAACAGCGCCCACCACAGGCCGAAGCCGAGGCCGAGGGCGGCCAGGACGGCCGCCATGTCGATCGTGGAGGGGTCGGCGACACCGGCTCCGATGGCGCCTTGCGTCAGCCGGATCGTTGCGATGCCGAAGATGCCGGCAGGCGCGAGTGGCACCCACATCGTCGGAGCGAGTACTCCGGGCAGGTCCGGATCGAGGATCAGCCGCGCGACAAGGAGCGCCATCATGACGAGGAACATCACGAGTCCGGCACCGAGGAAGGCGTAGCCGACGAGCAGGAGGACATCGGCGAAGTCGGTGTTCGGCACCACGAGCGGGGCGATGGCCGTCGCGACCAGCATGGTGCAGACGGGAGGGATGAGCCAGCTGCCGTTGACACCTGCGAGACCCTTGGACCCTCGTCCGGTCGATGTCGACCACAGCATCCCGACCCACAGCGCCAGGACAGCACCGAACACCGCGAGGACGGCGTCGATGGTGAGTGCGGCCCCCGCGGGAATCGCGATCGGGCCCACCGTGCCCCACGCGCCGGCCAGCAGCAGGATCCCGGCGGGAACTGTCGCGAGCATCGACCCGGTGTCGGGATCGCCGAGCCTGGAGCGCGCTGCACCCGACCGCATCATCGTCCGCGCATAGCGAGGTGCCAGCACCAGCGCGAGAGCGGTTGTCGTGAGGAGCAGTGCGAAGGCCAGCCAGTCGAGCCACTCGGCGCCCCAGATGACCCGCTCGTCGTGGGTGATGATCGCGAGCACGGCGGTCGACATGACAGCGCCGTACCAGCCCGGGTGCGCGTGCTCGGCTGTGTCGGGTGTCATGGCGTACCTCCTCCTCCTGCGGGAACGCTAGCCGACAGTTGGGCCGGGCTAGGCGAGTGCAACGCGCGCCCGAGCCAGCAGCATGACAGCGACCTGAATCGCGAAGGCCGACTCTGCGGAGCCGATTTGCTGGGCTCCATAACGAAGCTGGTTTCGGGTGTTTCGGAGGACGTCAAAGCCGAGCGCAGCGCTCTGGGCATCGGTGTCTTGGCATATCGCCTGAAGGAACAGACCGATCGCTACATGCTGGCCCGGACCGGACGCCGTGCGATACCCGTGGGCCGATAGCAGTGCCTCACCGATGTCGTGTGCTGCGTTGTAGGCGACGTCATATCTGACGGACTGGGTACGAATGTTCGGCAGTTCGGCGAGCGCGGCCTCGGCCATCGCGTCGCCTTCTTTCTGCGCTGCGGTGAGGGGCGCAGGCGTCATGTTCCCCCTGGTCCGCCCCCTGTTTCCGGTCCAGGGCTGGTGATGGTGAGCATGCCAGCGCGTCGAACCTCGTCGAGGAACGGGGTCGACTCGCTCCACTCCGTCTCGGTGAGGATTGTGGCGTTCACCGGGCGTCCGAGGATCTGTCCGACGCGGGAGCATGCTGCGTAGACGAGCGTGACGTCCGGTGCACCGACGACAAGCACGTCAATGTCGGCCGGTGGAGGGCCCGGCTCGCCGAGAGCGCGGTGCGCCCATGAGCCGAAGATGGCCGAACTGTTGATGCCGTTGATCGACTCGAACTCTGTCCGAAGCAACGGCACCGGTCCGAAGGCGAGTTCAAGAAGCTGTCTCAGCGGCGAGTAGAAGGGGGAGGTGACGTTCGACCCGATGAGGCGGGCGTTGCCGACCCGCCTTTCGGCGAGGAGCCCGGCGGCGAGGAGTTGGGTGACCTCCCGGTGCACGGTCGTGTAGGGCACCGCCAGCTTCTCGGCCAGAGCGGCTATCGGCTCCTCGCCGTCCGACAGGTAGAGGGCAGCAAGGATCTGGCCCTGATTCGCCGAGCGAAACAAGGGGAGCAGTAGCGGAGCTGCTGTTCTCATATAACGGATATTAGTATCCATAAAATGGAGAGTCAAACACGTTCGGCCTCACTCGTTGATGGCCTCAATACCCTGCCTCGTCATCTCGGCCATGCGATCCCGCATCCCCTGAAGCACCTCGGTGGGATGGCCCTGCCACCCCACGATCTCGCCGACCACGACGAGCGCCTCGCGGGTGCGTTAGGACCGGGTCGGGTTGCCGGGGAACCTCTTGTCGGTCAGGTTCGGGTCGTCCTCGAACGGCCCGGTGGGCTCGACGACGTAGATCCGGCCGGGCGCATCACCCAGCGCCAGCTCTGCTCCCCACACGGCAGCGTCGAGGGTCGCGGTGAGGTAGACGAAGTTGGACGTCTTCCTGGTGCCGAAGTTGGAGCCCTTGCCGGGCTCCAACAGGTCGCCGACGCGTAGCTCGGCCCTCGTGCCGTGGAAGAAGGGTCCGGGATCCGCGGACCCCCACCGGATCGGCTCGTCACCCGTCACGCTCACTCGGCGCTCTCGGCGCTCTCGGCGATGCGCGCAGCGACCATGTCCCGCAGCAGCTTCACGTCGGGCTTCCAGTCGACCGGGACCTGGATCGTCTTCTTGTTAACCTTGTAGTCGGTCAGTCGCGGGCGGAACTGATCGTTGATCCC
>CAJAKT010000216.1 GCA_903940375.1 uncultured bacterium
AGGCCGCCGCTGGACTCGAGGACCATCGATGCGACGCGCTCGGGGAACTGGTAGACGAACTGCATCGAGACGCCCCCGCCGAGGGAATGCCCGACCAGGTGAACGCGCTCGATATGCAGTTCGTCGAGCAGATCCCGCAGGGTGCTGGCAAGGGACCCCAGGCTGTAGTCACCGCCACCGCGCGAGGACTCCCCGTGTCCGGGCAGGTCAACCGCAAGGACACGCAGGCCGGTCGCGGCAAGCCGCTCAGGGACATCGCCCCAGGTGTCAGAGCTGGAGCCGATGCCATGGACGAGCAGGACGGGCGTGCCGCTGCCCGGCAGGTCGCGGTAGGCCAACTCGCGCCCGTGCAGCGTGATCCGCTGGCGGACAGCCGGCGGGCGGATGTCGTGCTGGCCCATGGTCCACTCCCTCGTCCGTCGTACCCGTCAGTAACCTACTATACCGTAACCTACGGTTGCGTAGGTTCAGCCGGGAATCGGCGTGGCTGAGTCCGCGGCTGCCCGGGTCACTCGCACGATGACCTCGTTGCGGCGGGCGAACGCCGGCTTCCAGGGCGGGTCATAACGCGCCCAGAGGGGCGGGCCGGCGGCGATCCAGCCGTGCTCGGCCATCACCCGCGTCAGTTCCGCCGTGCGCTTCGCCACATTGCCTGCCGACCAGCGACCGGACCACCGAATGGCGGCCGCCTCATGGGCCGCCACGGCCTGCAGCCGCACCCGAGCATCCGTCGGTTCCGGATACTCCTCGATCGGACGCGACCCCGGCAGCACGAAGGAGACGGTCCACGAATCAGCGTCCGCCGCGGGCTCCTGCAGCACCGGGGCGGTCATTGCCAGCCGCTCCCCTGCCTGCTCCTGAATGACCGGTGCCGTCATCGCCAGCTTCGCACCGGACCTGTTCGCGCCCGAGATGTACGACACGAGCGGGCGGAATGCCGTGCTCCCTGCTTGCTCCATCGACCCTCGAACATCGATCGACGCAACGACGCACGGCTCGTAGTGACGCAGCTCCACGTCGCCGAACCTGCTGACTACCCGGTACTCCTGCTGTTCGGTCATGTGGACGGGAACACCCCGGCGGGGGTGTCGCATTCCCTGGAGAGCATCAAGGGGTGCCCGAATCCGGACCAGCCAATACCCTGTGCCATGACCTCGAACACCTCCGTCCGGCTGGCCCGCCGCCCCGTGGGGCTCCCGGTTGCCGATGACTTCCGGATCGACACCAGCGAAGTGCCGACGCCCGGGCCCGGCCAGGTTCTCGTGCGCGTCACCCTGATCTCCCTTGACCCCGCGATGCGCGGCTGGCTCGACGACCGGCCCTCGTACCTTCCGCCGATCGGGCTCGACGAGGTCATCCGGGCAGGTGGTGTCGGCGAGGTCGTCGCGTCGAGCGATCCCCGCTTCCCTGTCGGCTCGATGGTGCAGGGCAATACCGGCGTGCAGGAGTACGCCGTTCTCGATGCGAGTGGACTGACACGCGTCGACCCGGCCCTCGGCACCGCCTCGATGTATCTCGGAGTGCTGGGCATGACGGGGATGACGGCCTACTTCGGACTGTTCGAGCACGGGCGTCCTCGCGCCGGCGACACCGTTCTCGTGTCCGCTGCGGCCGGTGCCGTCGGATCGATCGCCGGACAGCTGGCACGCATCAACGGCTGCCGCGTCGTCGGAGTCGCAGGCGGACCAGACAAGTGCACCTACGTCACCGACGGTCTCGGATTCGATGCCGCGGTTGACTACAAGGTCGACTCACTGCGCGCGGCCATCAGCAATGCCTGCCCCAACGGCATCGACGTCTACTTCGACAACGTCGGTGGTGCCGTGCTCAACGCAGCCCTGGCGAACCTCTCGATGCACGCCCGCATCGTCATCTGCGGTGCCATCTCGCAGTACAACGCCGAGCAGGCCACCCCCGGCCCATCGAACTACATGGCGCTGCTTGTCCGACGAGCGACGATGACGGGCTTCCTCGTCTTCGATCATGCCGCGGAGTTCCGCACTGCTCGACGTCGGTTGGCCCAGTGGGTGGCCGACGGGCAGCTCACGGCGCCCGAGACTCTCGTGCCGGGCTCGGTGGCTGACTTCCACAGCGTCTTCCTCCGCCTGTTCACCGGCGACAACGTCGGCAAGCTCATCCTCGACATCTCCGCCTGACCGCGCAGCAAAGGAACCACATGGATACCAAGGGAACTGCCCTCGCGGGCCGCACGGCACTGATCACCGGCGCATCTCGCGGCATCGGTCGGGCCATGGCCATCACCTTCGCCGATCAGGGGGCAAACGTGGTCGTCACTGCCCGATCAGCCGAGACGCTCGCCGAGGTGGTCGACCTGATCGCCTCGAACGGTGGCCGAGCATGCGCCGTTGCCGCCGATGTCATGCACGAAGATTCAGCGGCGAGAGTCGTCGAATCGGCACTTGCCGAATACGGCCGCCTCGACATCCTCGTGAACAATGCCGGCGGAAACTCGTTCATCTCCCCGCTGGGCACGATGCGATTCGCCGGCTGGCAGAAGGTCTTCGCGCTGAACCTCGACTCAACCGTCCGGATGATCCAGGCCGCCCTGCCGGCGCTCGTGGCCAGTGGCAACGGATCGATCATCAACGTCTCATCTGTCACCGGGCTGCGCGGGTCACCGCTGATGTCCCACTACGGTGCGGCGAAGGCGGCCGTGATCTCACTCACGCAGAGCCTGGCCATCGAGGTGGCCGCCGACGGAGTTCGCGCTAATGCGCTCGTACCGGGCTGGATTGAGACTGACCTGACCGAGTTCCTGCGTGCTGACGAGGGCCTCGAGGACGCGGCCATCGGCCGCGTCCCGATGCAGCGCTGGGGCACCACCGATGAGATTGCCCAGGCGGCCTTGTTCCTGGCGAGTGACGCGTCGTCGTTCATGACCGGCCAGGCGCTCGTCGTCGACGGCGGCCTGAGTGCCCAGCCGTAGCTCGTACGGTGGCTAGGAGAGCTGGTCCTTGATCGCGTCCTTGGCCATCTGCGCACCCTGGTCAACGGCACCATCGACCTGATCGGGCGTGTGCTCCTTCACCTGAGCGGCAGCGGCATCCACTGCGCCATCGATCTGCTCCGATGATCCGCCCAGCATGTCCTTCGCGCTGTCCATGATCCCCATGACTGTCTCCGCTCCCTCGTTGGACTGCGCCTGACGCAGCCGCCGACCAGACACTAACGGCCGCAAATCCGCTTGGGAGCCATCTTCGGCCAACCCGTGTCCAGGCTCCAGCCCCTACCCCCTCGACACCCGCCGGCTGATGAGCACCGCGTATTCGTGGTCAGTGTCGCCGGAGGCGGGGTCATCGTCGACCTCGATGCTCACATCATCGATGGCACGCGTTTCCCCGGGGTGGAGTCCGGCATCGTCCAGTCCCGAGCGGGAGACGACAAGCGACAGGTGGTCCTCCTCGCCATCACTGAACACGTGGATGATCGGTGTCACACCAGTCGAGGCGGCCAGCATCCGATACAGCGCGTCCTGCACCTGAAGGGGCAGTCGTCGCCTATCCGCCGATGCCGTGATCGACCGCACGTTCACCGACCGCCCGATCCGGGACATGTCATCGACCAGTGACTTGGCGATCACAGCAAATGCACCATCCGACTGAGGATCCACCTGGATCCCGGCCCGGATGCGACTATCGACTCGCTCCAGCTCATGCCTCATGTCGGCATCGACTTCTGCACCGGCCGCGATGGTGCCGAGCAGGCGAAGCGCCTCAGCAACCGAGCCCTCCAACTGTGTGCTGATGTCCACGGCTGCACTCGCGCGGCTGCTCTCAGCAATCTCGCGCTGGCGAGCCGCCTGACTCTCAGTCTGCGCGACCCGATACGCGCGCGCACCGGCACTGGTGATGGCCAGGATGACGGGCAGTGCGATGACGGAGTTGACGAGTGCAACGAGCAGGAACCCGCGGCAGCCAGACGGCACCTGCGTGGCCAGAGCAACGCCCCCGAGGGCCCACACGGGGATGGCGATAACGGCAGTCCGCCAGCCACTCCACGCGACAAGAATCATGATCGAGAAGCCAGCGATGTTGATCGACCTGCTCACACTGCCCGCCTCAATGCAGGCGAGCGATTCACCGATGAGGAGCCAGGGGACCAATGCCGGCACCAGCGCAAGCGCCAGCGCCGCCACAGGGCTCAGTCGACGTCGTCGTGCGACCGTCCACGCGGCAGCGGCGCAGCCGATCACCCCGGCCGTGATCGCGAGGACCCTGCCGATGTCGAGGAGCTCGGTTAGTCCGGCGAAGTACAGGGCGCCCACCGCGACGGTGCCGGCCAGCGGGGCGGTCACGAGCAGCCGGCCCTTGTCAAAGGGCTGATCCGCAGACCACTGGTCTCCTGTCGCTCCTCGCACGGGGACCCGGATCGTCGATCCATATCCGCGGCCGCCGGGAACGGCGTCGGACTGGCAGCTACCGCCGACATCCGTCAGGGCCGCGCCGAGCACTGTTGCCGTGCCGACGCCGGAGCGCGAGGTTGGAGAGACGCCGAGGCCGTTGTCGACGACTCGGATCTCGACCATCTCCTCCACCGCGGCTACTTCGACAAGCACCTCTGTCGCCTGCCCGTGCCGGACGGAGTTGCGGATCAACTCGAGCACCGCAGAGCGGAGGACATCGAAGACCTCGTCGTCAAGCGCGACGTCTGGCACAACTCCGATGACCCGAGCAGCCTGTCCGGTTGCCTCGCTCCGCAGTGCCGCCTCAACCGCGCCCGCGACGGAGGCACGCGCATCAATACCCAGATGCTCCCGCCCCGCCACCTCCAGTTCGAGCTCTCTAGCGAGCCGACCCCGGTCGACGTCCTTGGCCTGCATGACGTACCTGATGGAGTTGAGCACCAGCTCGTGCAGGCGTGTCCCCGTCTCGCGCCACATCCTCGCCCGCTCCTGCACCGCGATCGCGTTCGCCGTCTGGCGATCGAGGTACCGCAGGCGTGCATCCGCCTCCTGCGCCTCTCGCACCAGTCCGTTCCACGCCAGCCACATGGCGAGAGCCCCCGCCAGCACCAGGGCGACCTGTACCCAGCCACCTGCCGTCGCAAGCCCGCCGGAAATGACATTCGCGGGACGGCCGCGCCAGGCCATCGCCAGGATGGCCGCACCGCTGAAGGCCACGACCAGGCCAACTGCCCGCGAGCAGAGCGTCACGCTGATGTAGGTGACGTAGCCGGCCAGGGTGCCCAACGGGATCCACGGGGCCGACTCCCCCGGGGACACGCCCGCGGCCACGATCAGCAGCCCGATCCCACTGACCGCCAACCACAGTGCCTCCGGCCGACTGTTCAGAACAATGCCAACCATGACGAGGAGCCCGCTGACCAGCAGCAAGGCGTGCTCCAGCGTCGAGGTGCGCCCCCACGTGGCGATCCCGAATACGGCCGTCAGCACCCACGCTGCTCCCATCGCCACGAGGACCAGCCAACGCCGGGTCGCCAGGAGCGCACCCATCTCGGGCCCAGGTGGCGATGAACCCACGCATTCCTCCGGTCGGTCGGTATTGTTCACGGAACGCAGATGGAGAGCCGCGATGCCAACTCAGCCACGTTTCGTGATTCTGGAGGATCATCCTCTGGTGCGCGAGGCATTGGCGGAACGCCTGGCATCCCATCTCGGCGGTGTCGAGATCGTCTACTCGGGCCAGTCCGTCGACGATGCACTGCCCGCCCTCGCCGATGCAGGAGCCGACTGCATCATTCTCGATCTCGATCTGGCCGACGGACGCACGCCGGTGGCCAACGTCACCGTCCTTGCCGAGAGCGGCGTGCCGATCCTGATCGTGAGCGCACTTGGTGATCCCCCTGCCATCCGAGCATCGCTCATGGCGGGTGCATCCGGCTTCGTCTCCAAGCAGGCGGCCACCGAGGAGCTGATCGAGGCCGTCACCGTCACCCTGCGGGGTGAGCCCTACACCTCTCCCGAAGTCGCCGCTGCCCTGCTGAGCAGCAGTCGCACATCGATACCGCTGTCCGAGCAGGAACGGCGCGCCATGGTCCTGTACGCCTCGGGGCTGAAGATGCGCACGGTGGCCCGTCACATGGGCGTCACCGAGGGCACGGCACAGGAGTACATCAAGCGAGTCCGTGCCAAGTACCAGCTCGCCGGCACTCCCGTCCCGACCAAGACGGACATGTACCGGATGGCACGCAGCGAGGGCCTTGTCCCCTGACGGCCGGCTCTCGCTACCCTGTCGGGAGCACGACCTCATACCAGCCAAGGAGAACACCGTGAGAACCCTCCTCACCATCGCCGGGGTCGCCCTGCTCATCATCGGCGCCATGGCCCTGGGCCTGAAGTTCTTCAACACCTCCGTCCGCGAGGAAGAGGATCAGAAGGGCTGGGACGAGTAGCCGCTCCCTTTCGACGGCGCTCGTAGACTCCACTCGTGCGCGCAGTGCTATTCGACTCCTTCGCGGAGCCGTTGCGTGTCACAGAGGTGCCTGAGCCGACAGCACCCGACGACGGCGTCGTCATCCAGGTCCGCGCCACCGGCATCTGCAGAAGTGACTGGCACGGCTGGCAGGGTCACGACTCTGACATCGTCACGCTCCCCCACATCCCAGGGCACGAGTTCGCTGGTGTCGTCACGTCTGTGGGCAGGGGCGTGCGTGGATCAAGCGTCGGCGATCGGGTGACGGTGCCGTTCGTGTGCGCCTGCGGCACCTGTCCCACGTGCCGATCGGGCAACGGCCAGGTGTGCCCGCATCAGTGGCAGCCGGGCTTCTCCGGTGCGGGCTCCTTCGCCGAGCGCGTCGCTATCCCCTTTGCCGACGTCAACGTGATCCACCTGCCCGATCACGTCTCAGATGAGACGGCTGCGGCCCTCGGCTGTCGATTCGCCACCGCCTACCGAGCCGTGACCCAGGTCGCAGATGTGCAGCCAGCAGAGACCGTCGCCGTGTTCGGCTGCGGAGGTGTCGGGCTGTCCGCCGTGATGATTGCTGCCTCTCTGGGCGCAACCGTCATCGCGATCGACGTCCAGCCGGCCGCCCTTGCCCGGGCAACCGGCGTCGGCGCAACCCATACTGTCGATGCTCGTCACCAGGATCCTGTCGATGCCGTCCGCCAACTCGTCCCCGAGGGCGTGCACGTCGGCATCGATGCGCTCGGCAGCGCGGCTACCGCATCGGCCTCCGTCGCGTCGCTGCGACCGCGTGGCCGGCATGTCCAGGTGGGCCTGCTGCCGCCCGCGGTCGTCCTGGGTCGGGAGTCGATTCCCATGCACCTGGTCATCGGCCGGGAGCTGGCCGTTCTCGGCAGCCACGGCATGGCGGCATCCGGCTATCCGGCCATGCTCGAGCGCATTGCCAGCGGTCGGCTCCGACCGACGGAGCTCGTCTCCCGGACGATCCGCCTCGACGACGTTCCGGAGGCGCTGGCAGCCATGAGTGGCCACGACCACGATGGGATCACCGTCTGCCTTCCCTAGCCGAAGCGCGACAGGTACGGTCGGACGACGCCCAACCCGCATGGAGGATTCATGAGCGGACTGCTGATCGCGATCATCGTCATCGTGCTACTGGTGGTCATCGCGCTGTTCGCGATGTCCCAGTTCAACCGGCTGCGCCGGCTCGACGTGCTCGCACAGGGTGCCTGGGCCGGGATCGACACGCTGCTGGCCAAGCGGGCCGACCTCATCCCGAACCTGGTCGAGACCGTCAAGGGTGCGGCCGACTTCGAGCGCGGCACCATGGAGGACGTCACCAACGCACGGGCCAAGGCCGCCGGCGCCACGACCGTGGCCCAGACCGCGGCCGCCGATGGCGAGCTGACGCAGGCACTCGGGCGACTGTTCGCCGTCGCCGAGGCCTACCCGCAGCTCACCGCGACCGCCAACTTCCGAGACCTCCAGGGCCAGCTGACGTCGGTCGAAGGCGAGCTCCAGTTCGCCCGCCAGTACTACAACGACTCCGTCGTCAACCTCAACACCGCACTGGTGACCATCCCGTCGATGTGGTTCGCCGGGCTGGCCGGCGTCCATGAGCGCGAGATGTACTCCGAGCCTGACGCGGGACGCCGGTCAGCCCCAACCGTCACCTTCTGATGCCCGCCCTGTTGCGCAGGGCTGCCGTCGCCGTGAGCGCCCTGCTCCTCTGCGGACTGACGACGGTCGCGACCGCGACCGCGGCTCATGCCGAGTACATCCCGCAGCTGGAGGTGTCGGTCACCGTCAACGCGGACACGTCCTTCCGCGTCGTCGAGACGATCACCTACGACTTCGAGTCGGAGTACCGCCACGGGATCTTCCGCGACATCCCCATGTACGACGAGACAGTCAGTGGCCAGCGACGCACCTACGGCATCACCGTCAACAGCGTGACGATGGACGGCGCCCCCGTCCCGTCGACGTTGTCTGAGGAGGGACCCTTCCTCAACATCAAGATCGGCGATCCGAACGTGACCATCACGGGTGCCCATACCTATGTCGTCGACTACACGGTGACCGACGGACTGCGCGCTATCACCGCACAGGACAAGGCTGACCCGCAGATGCCCGCGTCGATCACGACAGGCGACGTCGAGCTGTACTGGGACTTCATCGGGACCGGCTGGGACGTCTGGATCGAGTCAGCCAAGGCGAGCGTCGTCGGTCCAGCCGACGCACTCAACGCGATCTGCTACTTCGGCTCGGCCGACTCCGACTCGCGCTGCCCGTCCGCCCTCGCCGCGAACGTCGCTCTCCTCGGCCCGGTAACGCTTGACGCCGGGCAGGCGCTGACCGGGGCCGTGGTGTACCCGGCGGCAGCGTTCACGACGACGCCCCAGGAGAACCTCAGCCAGGGGCTGCCGACCAACCCGATCATCGGCATCCTGGGGGCGCTGATTCCCGCCGGGCTCCTCGCCGCCGTGCCCATCGGCCTCGCTATCGCTCGTCGGCGCAGCGATGCAGGAGCCCCCGTACCGGGCGCTCCTCCGCAGTACGCGCCACCGGATGCCTTGACGCCAGCGGAGATGTCCGCCGCGTGGCAGGGCAGCGCGGGCTCCGTCGACTCGCGAGTCCTGGTCGCGACCTTGCTCGATCTCGCGGCCCGCCGCTGGATCAATGTGTCCATCGACGGGGCAGGCGACCTCACCGTCACCTGGGTCGGCACCGGGAGCCCTGCCCTGGCGCCCTGGGAGCACGACCTCATGGGAGTGATCCTCAAAGGAGGCACGTCAGCATCCCTGAGCGGATATGACAAGGACCTCGCGACGCTCTGGGGGAACTCCTTCCGCGATCTGGCTGCCGCCCAGGAGGCGAACGGCCGGCGCAATCCCCGCGGCGATGCCCCGGATCGAAGATGGAACTGGCTCGGAGGCGGAGCATTCCTGCTCGTGGCCCTCGGCTTCCTGTCGATCTTCATCGACCAGCCCTTCGTCACCGCCGCCCTGTTCACCACCGGCATCGGCGCGCTCATCGGCTTCTTCGTCGCGCGCGCGATCACACCGCGTCAGCAGACACAGCAGTCGGCCCTGTTCCTTGCCAAGGTCGACGGATTCCGCGTTGTCCTGGGCACCGATGCCGCTGCCGCCCGTCGCGAGTTCGCCCAGCGCTCCGGACTGTCTCCCGAGGCGATCTTCGCGACGATGCTCCCGTACGCCGTCGTCTTCGAACTCGAGAACTCCTGGATCGGTGCGTTCCCCGATCTCAGCCCCGAGCAACTCGTCAGCCACGGGTTCTACGTCGGCAGCATGGCGTCGATGAACGGGCTCGTCAGCAGCGGTACGTCATCGATGTCAAGCGCGATGACGGCGCCCAGCAGCGGATCCGGTGGCGGCGGTTTCTCTGGCGGAGGCGGCGGCGGAGGCGGCGGCGGCTCGTGGTGACGCTGGTCAGCCGGCCTTGCAGGCCTTGATCAGCGCGCGTATGCCGGCGATATCTGCGTTGCTCAGCGTGTTGTTGGTGTCGACGAGGTAGTACATGACATCGGCCTTCTCGGTGCCGTGTGCCAGCCCGAGTGCATGACCAAGCTCATGCAGGTACAAGGCGCTCTGCTTGGCCGCATTGATCCTCTTCACGTAGTCGATGCTGAGGACCACACTGCCCTCCGTGATCTCCTTCTGGTCCTTGAAGACCTTCGTCGGTGACGCGAATCCGACGGTTCGCGAGTCGAGCAGGCTCGAGTCCTTGTCGTTGAGGAATGCGACGTAGAGGTGTCGCTCGCTGGGATGCTGCTCACTCGTCACGACGTAGTTGGTGTCGTCGTAGACGACCGGCACCTCACCGACGTACTGGAAGGTCAGGCCGCTGACTTCGCCCCAGTGCTTCAGATCTGCCGTGAGCTGGCTGACGGCGACCTTCTGATCGGCCGGCGTGAGACGACCCGTGTCGACACTCCAGGTGATGGGGGTGTCGCAGGCGGCCCAGCCACTGTTGATGAACTCAGGCGCCGTGTCCGCGAAGATCGAGGCAACCTGCGACTCCGCGTAGGCCACGACCCCGACGATCGACAGGAACGCGGCGGCCACGACAACGGTGCCGAGCTGCCAGAGCGGCTTCCCCTTGCGGCGATCGGCACCACTGCGGCGGTCGCCCGAGCGGCGGTCTGCCATTCCGGCCGGGGCCAGGGCATGCCGACCCTCAGCACGACGGTCACCCGAACGACGCTCCGTGCGGCGACGGTCGGGCGGGTGGGTCTTCTGGAAATAGAGGGATCCGAGCAGGCCGAGGCCATAGGCAAGCACGAGGAACAGGACCCACCAGTACCAACTCATGAACTCACCCCCACTCTCACTCTTCTTCCCAGTATCGCCCCCACCAGACCGCCGTGGTCGACCACTCGTCGGTCATTTCCGACCACTACTCGGTCAATACGGTCATGCCTGATGCGGTCAGAGCCTAACCACGAGGCTCCGGTTCAGGCGTGACCTCCCCCACCACGGTCGTGGCCGCCTGGAACATATAGGTCAGCACGCGGGCGAGGTGGTCGGGCACCAACGGCCGCCCGTCGACATTCCCGGAGATCCAGAGCCGCTCATCGAGGGTCGAGAAGGTCACGAACGCAGAGCCCGCGTTCTCCTCGTTCAGGTACTCCAGGAGTTCCATGCTGGTGCGGAAGTGCCCGTGCAGGCGCAGTTCCAGACTTATGACGAAGTCGCTCAGCACCCCGACGAACAGCGTGCCGATCTCCGTCTCCGCGGCCAGGGCATGGTCGGGCACCGGATTCAGGGTTATCCCGAACATCGGCGGGAACAACTCGCCGATGACCACCAGGAGCGTCTCGTCGTCCGGAACGGTCAGGACGGCCGCCTCGGCCGGCTCCCCGAAGCTCTCGTCGTCCACGGTGTCGTCCACGGCGCCTCCCGCCAGTTCGCCTCGACCCTACGCCGCCTCACCGGTCGAAGCCTCTGCATACTGAAGCCAAAGCGACGAGACGAAGGAGTAGCCATGACCGATGACACGACGGGCAAGGCCGACTGGCAGGGCGTCGGAGCTTCTTTCCGGTCCTTGGGCGAACGGCTCAAGGGCCATGCGGTGGAGGCTGGGGGCGCGGTGTCGTCCGCCAACGACGAGGCAGCCGGCAGCGTGTTGGATCAGGTGAGCGCCGTGTTCAAGACGGCGATCGCCAAACTGGACGAGACCACGACTGACCCGGAGGTCGGCGCGGCTACCAAGGACGCCACCGCCCGACTCCTCGATGCGATCAAGGCTGAGCTCACGGGCGAGAGGCCCGCGACACCCGACGCCTGATCAGCCGACCGCTACAGCGCGGCCAGCATCCCGTCACCCCGCTGCTATCGCGTGCGGCGCAGCCACCACAGCCCGACGAAGGGCAGGATCAACGGGATGAATCCGTAGCCACTGCCGAATCCCGACCACACTGACGCGGAGGGGAAGTCGGCGGGGATCAGCAGACTCAGCAGACCCACGGCGAGGACGCCGACGAGCTCGATCGTGATCGCAACGGTGGCCACCTTTCGCGACGTCCGGTCGCCTCGGGCCAGTGCCACGGTGGCGACGATGTAGATCACGGCCGCCACTGCCGACAGCAGATAGGCAACCGGTGCTTCCGCGAACTTCGTGGCGATCTGGACAGCAGAACGCGCTGTGGCCGCCAGCGCGAAGATCCCGTAGACCGTGACCAGTACGCGTCCGAATCCCCGTCCCGTGGATCGCGGCGCGACACTCGAGTCGTCAGACGGTGATGTGTCAGGCAACAGGACCCGCCCAGACCTGCTGCACGCGGATCACGAGGACGGGAAGCACGAGGAACACCACCGCCAGAACGCCGGCGGCGGCTCGGGACTTCTCGTCGCGCACCCACCACGCGGCGACCGGAATGACCGCCGCACATGCGAGCAGGTAGCCGACGAACTCCGCCCGGGCAAACTCCTGATCACTGCCCGCCATCTGCACGATTCCGCCGATGAGGAAGACGACGAGCATGGCCTCGAGCACGGCACTCGCGCCCAGGAGCGCCTTGTCAGGCGCCCGGTTCGCGATGACGAGGACCACGGCCCAGCCGCACAGCAGCAGGGCCACCACGATGATGGCGGTGGCGAACGGTCCGGTCATTCGCCGATTGTGGCACCCCGGCGATCAGCCTTCGATGGACCACGCCACGTTGAGAGTGACGCTGACCTGCGTGGTGCCGGGCTCGATGGGGGTGGGTGCCTTGTCCGCTGGCGCAGCGGCTGCCTCCGCGAAGGCAACCGGTGGCGGCGCGATCGTGCTCGACGACTCGGAGACCGATGCCACCGGTCCGAGCGTGAAGCCCAGCAACTCGGCGTACTGAGCCGCCTGCGCCTGTGCGATGTCGACGGCCTGGGCACGTGCCTTGTTCGCCGCAACCGTCGGATCGACCACGAACGGGGTCAGCGAATCGACGCGCACATCATTGCCGCCCGCAGCCACGACCGCGTCGAGAGTCGAACCAGCCGTCGCCAGATCGCGGAGGGTGACGGTGAGCGACTGCGCTGCCCGGAAGCCGATCTGCGTCTGCCCGCCATCGGACGTGTAGTTGTAGACGGGTGCCACGCTGATCCCCTGGGTCGCAATGTCTGCTTCCGCGACACCGGCAGCAGCCAGCGCGGCAAGGACCTTGGTCGCCGAGGCGGCGGCCGCCTGCTGGGCCGCCTCCGCCGATGCCGGATCGGTGACCTCAACGGTGAGCGCAGCGCGGGCGGCATCGGGGACGACATCAGCCTGTCCGGTCGCGGACACGCTCACGACTCTCGGCTGCTGCGCATCGGACGTCATTACCGTCGTCGGCGAGCAGGCGGTCAGGAGGAGGCCAGCGGCGACGGCCGCGGCGGCGGGCAGCAGGAATCGGTGAGGGGCCATGCCACCATCCTGCACCCGATCAGCTCGTTGGCGCAGCCAGCTGGATGACGCGCTCGTCGGTGAAGGAATTCCCCAGTGTCTCGCCGTTAAGGACGACGGTCGGGGTGCCTCCGACCCCACGTCCGAAGCCTGCCTTGGTCACCGCTGACACGAACGGCACGTTCTCCTCCGCGGTGATGCAGTCGACGGACGCGGCCGAGGCTCCCGCCTTCTTCGCAAGATCGACCAGGACGTCGGCCGTGAACTGGCCGGGCGGCTCATTCGGATCAGCGGTCTCGAACAGCGTGCGAGAGAACGTCACGAACGTGTCGACTCCGTCGTGGTTGACAACGCAGGCGGCCGCGCTGGCCGCCCGAGCGGATGCCCCTGCAGGGGTGAGGTCGGCACTGGTCTCACCGAGGAAAGCCAGGTTGTACTGCTTGACGAGAAGGTCGGATCCCGGCTCCATGGCACGACTGACGAGCGCCGCGCCGATCGACGACTCCCACTTCTGGCAGAACGGGCATTGATAGTCGATGTAGACCTCGACCACGTTGGCGGCATCGGGGTTGCCGATGAGGATCGCGCCCGTGGCATCAGCGCCAGCAGGCAACGCCTCGACACCCGTGAGCTCGGAAGCCGTGCCGAGCTGCTCGACGGCCGCTGCCGACGGTGATGGCTCGCCCTGTGGCGCCGGCTGGGCGGCAGCCTGCACCGTCAGCCCGGAGACCTGCGCACTCAATGCGTCGAGCTGTGATCGGCTTGCACTCACCGCGGCGCCAAAGCCGATCATCAGGACGATCAGCAAGCCGAGGCATGCCACCAGCAGGTAGCGCAGGGTGCGCACCTGCCGGCGCAACGCTCCGACGGCGACCGACGCCTCACTCGGCTGGGTGCTGACGACCTCCGGGTAGCCAACGACGACAACGGGCGCTGGCTCCGGAGCGGGAACAGGCTGCTGGGGATCCTCGCTCATGCTCGTCACACTAATGCGCGCGCGCCGGATACCCGGGCGTGGATCCCTCGGGGGGCGCGGGGTCGGGCACGCGTCGTCACGAAACTCGGTTCCGGCACGACCCATGGCCCCCCTGTGACACGATCCACCTGTTCGGGGGCGGGGGACTCGAACAGCCGGTCCACCGCCAGGGGTTCGGGGTTAGATGAACTCCCCCGGGCGGTGGACCGCCACTCCCGACCATCCCCCTCGGCGAG
>CAJAKT010000217.1 GCA_903940375.1 uncultured bacterium
CGCTCGGCATGAACCTGAACTACTTCCCCGGCATCGACATCACGGAGAACACGTTCGCGCACGTCGTCAATGCCGTCACGGGCACGACCTTCCTCGGCATCAACCTGCTGGTGCTGCTGTCGTTCCCGCTCGTCGCCGCGCTCGCCTATCTCGTGATCCGCATGACCGGCCTGCGAGGGCCGCTCGCCATCTCGCTGGCGGTCGCGTTCACGTTCATCCCGTTCCACTGGGGCCGCGCGCTGGGCCATACCTACCTGTCCACGCTCTACTCAGTCGTCGTCGGCGTCGCCCTGGTGCTGCTCGTCGGCAGCGGCGGGTTCGAACGCATGTGGCGCAGCACAAAGGGCCGCAGCCGCGTCGGCCTGATCGCGGTCATCACCGTGATGTGCGTCGTCGTCGCGTGGACGGGCGTCTACTACGTCGTCTTCACGCTCATCCTCGGCGCCGCCGCGCTGCTCTGGCGCATCACCCAGCGCGCCAGCGCGAAGCAGGTCGGCATCGAGGCGATCCCGTTCGTCGGCATCGCCGTGCTGGCAGTCATCGGCTTCCTGCCGTCGCTGCTCACCGTGCGCGGCGACCCGCCCCTCGCATCGCTCGGCGACCGCATCGCCAGCGAGTCCGTGACCTACGCCGGCAACCTCGCGATGGCGATCCTGCCCATCCCGCAGAGCTCACTCCCACGCGGCGGCTACTACAACGAGGCCGTGCTCCGGGCATTCGCCGATGCGCCCTACGGCGAGAGCAACGTCATCACGAACTACGGCACCTGGGTCACGGCAGCAGCGCTGCTGACTCTCGTGGTCGGCCTGGTGCTGCGATCACGTCGCCCCGAGCCCGCGAGCCCAGCAGGTGGCCGCGTCACCCTCGGCTTCATCACCTACCTCCTCATCGTCAGCGTGCTGTTCTTCGTGCCATGGGGTCTGAACTTCCTGTTCGCCGATCTCGTCACCGCGCAGATCCGCGGCTGGAACCGGCTGCTTCCCGTGCTGCTGCTGCTCTTCCTGGTCGGTGCCGCTGCCGTCCTGCATCGCACCCGCATCGAGCGCCGGTGGGCGATCGCCGTCCCGGTCGCGCTGGTCGTGCTGGGCCTCACCGCAGTCGACTCCGTCTACCCGTTCAAGGCTGCCTACGCCGGCAGCGTCGCCGAGGCCGGCGAGGCCACGCAGGCAGCACGCGCGTACGCGAGTGCCGTCAACAGCGCCATCCCGCAGGACTGCGGTGTCCTGCAGCTTCCGTATATGGCCTACCCCGAGCACGGCGTCGAGCGCGGCATCAACGACTACGACCACTTCTGGACGTCGATCACGAACCCGGGCAAGCAGTGGAGCTACGGGTCGGTGAAGTTCACCGATGCCAGCACGTGGGCCGCCCAGCTGCCGCAGGTTCCGACCGACGAGCAGGTCGCGCTGCTGCGCCAGGCCGGCTTCTGCGCGATCCACCTCGACACGCGCGGATACATCAGCGAGGCACTCGCCCCCGTGGCCGATGACCTCACCGCGCGCTTCGGTGCACCGGTCGCCACCGGATTCGACGACGCCTGGCAGCTCTACGACATCACCGCCGCCTCCCCCGCCGATGCCGCCACCACCGAGGCCTTCCTGCACCAGCCGTTCATCTCCGTCGACTACGAGCAGGTCACCCCGCGCGAGACGGCACTGCAGTCGTCGTGGTGGTGGACACGCACGCCGTCAGCCGAGTTCGGCCTGACTCCCACCAGCCCCGAGCATCCGCTCACGCAGGTGAGCGGATCGATCGCCGCGCCCGAGTGCGGTGCCCTGCCCGTCACGGTCACCCTCACGGCCGGAAGCCAGAGTGCCAGCACCACCGTCATCGCCCGCCCGAACCAGCCGGCACCGTTCGCCCTGACGCTCGATACCCCCTCCGCGGAGGCTGGCGTGCTTACGGTCGACACTCCCGGCGAGGGATGCCCCGTCGACGCGAGCGGTGAGCGGCGCTTCGCCCAGGTCCTGGACCTGACGCCGCGCTAGCGGAGCGTCAGGCGTCCTTGAAGGGCGGCAGGCCCCGCGCGCGAAGCCCGTCCTCGATACCGCCCCAGAAGCTTGTGACGTTGATCGCGCGTGCCCGGACCTTCGCGGCCGCTTGAGCGGCGGCCAACTTCGCCGGGTCCGAAAGGAAGCGTTCCACGACGGCCGGAACATCCTCAGGCGTGGCGAAGTAGCCGTACTCATCCTCGGGAGCCCAGAACCGCTCCGTGCGGTCAACATCATCGGTGAGGATGACGCACCCGACAGCGGATGCTTCAAGAACGCGGGTCTTCAGCTGCTGGAACGGCCCCGCGCTGGACTGAGAGAAGTTGAGGGCCAGGTTGCTCTGCGCCAGGGCGAGCATGTAATCCAGCCAGCTCGGCTGGTTGGCTCGCGCATCGCCGGCGGGATCGTCTGCCGCAGTGCGATGGGGGTTCACCGCGACCCGGACGCCCAACGCGCGCAACTGCTCGAGCATTTCCTGTCGGTAGGGATACAGCACGCCGATGAAGACCACATCGTGGATCCGCGGCAGGCCCTCGGCGTGGGCATCTACGACGGCGAGTGACTCGTTTGACACCGGCATGTTCACCGGCCCCACCTCAACACGACCCCGTTTCATCGTGCCGTCCATCGGGATGCAGATATCCACAAGAACGAAACGGGGTGACATCCGTGCGAGGCGCCGCACGCCGATAGTGATCCATTCATACGACGAGTCCGTGACGACGCCGAGAAGCACTCCATCCCAGCGGGGGATCAGCTGTGACCACAGGATGTCCCACGTGTTGCCCTGCTGGCCTGAGTTCGGGTCCGCCTCTACCTGAGCGATGAGGTGGGTCGCCCCCGACGACACGAGGAAGCGGATCAGCCGAATGTGCCATTCTGCGGCCGGTTCGCCAGCAGCGACGGGGAAGATCGTCACCTTGTCGGTACCCGCGTATTCGCGCGCGGCCTGAGCGATCTCGTAGAAGAAGTTCCCGCCGGCCGCCTTCCAGGTCGGCGCATCCGGACCGATCTGCGGAATGACCACCAGGTGGCTCGGACGACCATCGACCGTGAACGCGGGCAAGTCCGAAAGAGCGCCGGCATACCCAGCAGCCGAGATTGCGTCGCGCATCTCGCCGTCGCGCTTGCGATTCCACAGCGCCTCGTCGAGCCCCGGATAGAGGCGCGAAGCGAGCGGGCCGATTCTTGCCCGCGTCACGAACTCCCGGAACACCGACACGTGCGCAGGCTACCGCTGGACGGCATGGACAGCCGTCAGCCCGACCACGTTGGACTGGTCGCCAGCGCCACGCCCACGCAGGTGGCCAGCACGGCAGCGACCGGCACGGTCAGCCGCCACCAGGGCGCCCGCACAAAAGCGGCTGCCGTAGCGGCGGCAAGGACCATCAGAGGCAGCAGGTAACGAGGCTGGAAGAACGGTGGCTGCCCCTGGATCCGAAGGTAGGTCAGGAAGCCGATCACGAAGAGCGGCAGGCCCACCAGCACGACAGCACCGAGGAGGCGGCGGTCCGTCCGCCACTGACGGACACGAGTCGTGCGGAGCAGCGCGGCAAGCGGCAGACCCAGGGCGACGAGCACGAGGATCTGGCCCGCGAGTGAGAACCACACGCCGGCGAGGACGCCGTCCGGCACTTCGAATACCGCAGTCGTCGCCTTCAGCGCATTGCCCGCCACGAGATTGACCGGCGGCGTGCCCTGCGCGTCGATGATCGCCTGGGTCTGCAGCCCGTTGTCGGGTCGGGCACCGACCAGCATCGGGTAGACGACTGCTCGGAGTGCGGCAGCGCCGACAACCACCACGAATGCTGACCCCAGCACCCGCAGCACTTCGACCAGCCGCGAAGCTCGGTCGCCAGCCAGCACGTCGCGCAGGCTGAGCGCAAAGACCGCCAGCACCGCGATGAGGGCTGTCTCCTTCACCGTCATCGCCACGAAGGCGAAAGCAAAGGCAACCAGAGACCGGCGCACGGCGGACGAACCGCGCATGCGCAGGAACGCGTATGCGGCCGCAAGCGTGAACACGACAGCAAGGGAGTCGTTGTTCACGGTGCTGAACTGCAGCAGGACCATGGGCATGCACGCCACGAGCACGGCCATCGAGGCCGCTACGAGCGACGATGCGCCGAGGCGGCGTGCGATCCCGACCACGAGCATCGCCGCGATGGCGAGGTAGAGCGCGCCCATCAGCCGCGCCGCCGTCAGCCAGGTGAGGTCGAACGGCAGTGAATGCAGCGCCTTGGCACCCAGCCCGGTGATGACGTAGTACGTCGGCAGGTACCCCGTCGCCGTGCTGACTCCGGCATAGGGCACCAATGCGGGGTCGATGAAGTCCGCGCCGCAGGCGGCCGCCAGCCGGCCGAAGCCAGGCGCCTTCTCGCACACCACTGTCTGCAGGGTCGTCTGCCCCAGCTGATCGTTCACCGGCGGAAGTGACAGATCCTCAGCGACCTTCACGACGTAGTCGAAGTGCGTGTACTCGTCGAAGACGCTCCAGGCACCTGTGCTGATGAACAGCAGCGACAACACGAATGCGACGAGACCGGCGGCCAGCGGGGCAACCAGTCTGCGATCAGCCCGCATCGTCAATCCATGACCACACCGTCAGGCAGGGCAGGTCGGGATGAGTCGGCTCGGCGAGCGCATCCCCCCAGTTGGGCGGCCAGTACGGGCTGAAGATGATGCGTTCCTGCTTCGCCGGATCAGCGCGGCAGGAGTCCTCGACTCGGGTGACCTCGGCCGTCCAGGGCGGCGCCGGCATCGTGCGGAACCAGCTGGCCGGAATGGATGGCCACCACACCGCGAGAACCAGCAGGGCGACGCAGGCCACCACCCATGGTCGGGAGCGTCGGATCACCGAATCGAGCGCGACCATCGCCGCTGCGGACCACAGCAGCAGCGGCACGACGAAGTACCGGTTGTTCGAACCACCGATGATCGCGGGCACGGCGCCGACGACGATGCCGGTCAGCAGCAGCAGGCCGATGCCGACGCGTTCGTCGCCGCCACGCACGACCAGCACGATTCCGCCGATCACGATGGCCAATGTGACGAGTGCCCCGGTGATGGTCAGGGGGGTGACCGGGAAGACCCCGAAGTAGTCATAGGGCGCCAGCCGCATGCCCGGCCAGAACGTGAGGATCGTGTCGGGGACGCTGTTGACCCAGCCGTCGAACGACTCCCGGCTGGCAGTGATCACGCGAGGCTTGGCCGCATTCGATGCGGTGAACCACTGGGCGATCAAGCCCAGCACGATGACCGCCGTCCAGACCAGCGCAGACGTGCGCGGTATGACCCGTCGAACGACCTGGACAAGGATCAGCGCAAGGAAGACACCGCCCGTCGGGATCGTCAGTGTCGTCAGCAGGAGCAGCAGCGCGATCGCGACCGTCGACGGCCAGCGCACGGATGTGCCCCGAGCCGGGAAGGCCAGCGCCAGCGTCGCCACATACAGGAGCAGCATGTAGCTGCTGCCGAGGGCGTTGATCGCCTCGAGGCCGACCACCGGCGCGATCACGGGCAGCAGGCCGATGACGGTGCTGCTCACCCAGCCGAGTCCGAACCGTCGGACGATCGCGAACGAGGCAGCAACGGCGAGCCCGGCGAACAGGGCCGCCAGCAGGTTGGTTGCGATCGCCCAGTGCTCGACCGGCAGCCATGCCACGAAGCCCGCGACAAGACGCGGCAGGACAAGAAGGTAGCCGGCGAACGGATCAGTGAGGCAGGTCAGGAAACCGGCCTTCTCGACGCACAGCGGGAAGACGCCGTCCTCCGCCCAGATCACCTGCGTCAGAGCGTCGTGGTTGCCGAGCCACAGGCGGAGCAGCGAGATCACGGCACCCGCCACACCGACCACAGCCGCGGGCCACCAGCGCGGCCCAGCCACGGTCAGGGGCGCGCGCGATTCGACCGGCGCCTCCGCCGCGCTCACGCCGCCACCCGAGCGGCCGGGCGGATGCACCGCACCAGCAGCGCGCCCGAGAGCCCGAGCGCGAAGCTCGCGACGATGACGCCGGCGAAGGTGGCGAGCACGGTGTTCCAAACGACGATCGCGGTGATGCCGGTGAGGATGAGGATGAGGATCGACGACGATGCAATGACCGACCGCGACGACCGCACCAGCGCAGACACGAGCGGGACGGTCAGGAGCAGGAAGGTCGCCTTGTACCCGTAGCCGAATCCTGCGACCAGCACGCTCGCAAGGAACACCGATGATCCCGCGATGGCGAGCATCGCCGGGTGCACCAGCGTGCGGGCCGTTGACAGTCCGACGGCGACTCCCCAGCCAGCAGCGACGAGGGCGAGCAGGATCATGCCTGCGTAGCCGGTCGGCAGCACGGGTGCGGTGGGCTCGTCCCTGAGCGCCTGGTACCTCCGGGTCGGGTTCGCGTGGTGATCACTGTGCCGTTGCAGGTGGTAGAGCAGGACGTTCGTGGCGACGTTATTGGAATTCCAGCTGTGCGAGGCATCGACCCGCTCGTACCGCACCCGATCGCCGTGGCTGACCCGCTGGCGCAGCAGCCCGTAGTGCTCGAGGTAGTTCACC
>CAJAKT010000218.1 GCA_903940375.1 uncultured bacterium
GTTGCGGCGCAAGGATTGGGGCGGGTCGGGCTCGAACCGACGACATTTTTGTTGCAGGTTCTGCCCGAGTCTTTGACCTGCGAAACGTAGCAGGAGTGCCTGACACTCTTGGGAAAGCCGCAGTAGATCGGGTTTGCCCCCGGTTTGGTTGACTGACCGGGGGCAGACCCCAGTTCCGCACACCAAATCTATGTGCACACAAGCCCCTACTTGATGGCGTAATCCATGCAAGATCCATTTATCACGTTGATGTGGAGTCGGAGGAAAAGTTGTGAGAGACGTATCTGCTGGACCAGTCCACCTGGAGCGCCGATCTTTCGAGAACTGGTCGCGCATGATTCGCGTTGACGATGTCCTCACAGCAACGCCCAAGACCGAGGACGAGGCACTCTCGATAGTCCAGTGGGCCGCAGACCAGGGCTATCGAGTTCGCCCCGTCGGGTCCTTCCTGGGCTGGTCGCCTCTTGCATTCGTAGATGCTGCCAACATCATTGCCATTGACCAATCCCAGATGACGGGCCTCACTGGATTCACCTATGAACCGGTGCCCGCCGCGACCTTCCGCGCAGGCACGACTCTTGCGGAGGCCGTGAAAGCACTTGAGGAGATCGACAACCGAGGTGAATCCGAAGCTCCAGGTTGGGCCTGGCCGGACTATCCGGGAATCCCTGCCGTCACACTGGGAGGGATGCTGGCCATCGGGGCACACGGAGCCGGAATACGTCAACGTGACGATCAGGCCGATCTCTTTGGCACCGTGAGCAATCTCGTACTGGGGTTCCGGGCAATCGTTTCCGACGGCGACACGTACGTCATTCGGGAGTTTCGTCGGGACGAGCCTGATGCTGCGGCCCTGCTCGTCCATCTGGGGGCTGCCTACTTACTGTCTGTCACCATGCGCATGGTCCCCAATAGCTTTGTCGGCCGCAAGGTCGAATATCCAAACTGGCAGGTTGCCTACGCACCCGCGGCGGAGAAAGGGAGCATTCAAGCACTCGTAGAGGAACACGGGCGAGTGCAGGCACTGTGGTTCCCCTTCACAGAGACACCAGTCGTCCAACACTTTACTGATGAACCCTTCGTCGAAGGTCCACGAGTGACAGAGCCTCTGACGGTGCGCCTGTCACCCAACCTGCCCGTGGCGTTCACCACCGCGTATACGCGTCTACTCTCCCACCTGCCCTGGATCACGCCATTGGTCGAGAGGTCGACTCTCTCGGAAATGCGCCACCTCTCACCACCCGATGCCGAGTGGCACGGAACAACGGGCAACATGCTTCTCTACGTGCAACGCGAAACCCTGCGGGTGGTCAGCCTGGCGTACGCGGTGCATGCCCGCCGGGATCAAGTGCAGGAAGTTGTACACGCTCTCGCTACAAAGTTTGATGAAATGCTTCACGAGTATGCCTACGCGGGCCACGACCCCATCACAAGTTGTCTGGAACTCCGCGTGACCGATGTTGATCGTGCCGAAGGGCTGGGCATTCCAGGTGCTGTGCCGGCCATGCTTTCAGCCGGCATGCCGATCAACGACTCGGAACGCGTCGTGTGGTTCGACCTCGTCACGACGCCAGGGACGCCTCTGGCATGGCAGTTCTATGCCGAGTACGAGTCTTGGTTGTGGACAAGATTCCCTGGCTATCTGCGTCCGGAGTGGTCCAAGGCGTGGGCAGTTTCCCCGGATGGGCCGTGGACCGACACGGTGATTCTCGAACGAGTGCGCCAAGCCATTTCGCCAGCCGTTCAGACCTGGGATCGGCTTGACTCGAAGGGCGTCTACGGCTCGCCACTACTGGACCGACTGCGACGCCCCTAGGCGGCACTGAGCACGCCCTTCGCGAACTGAGTTCCGAGTGGTTCGGACACTGACCTTGATGCCGCGACTGAGAACGAGCGTTAGAGAATTCACAAGCCGCGCAAAAACTGGTGGGGCGGGTCGGGCTCGAACCGACGACGACCAGATTATGAGTCTTCCCCACGCCCGCTGGCGCCCGCTCGTCACGGCTCCCGCCCTCTCCACCCACCGGAGCAGGGTCCCCAGCTCACTCGAGCGTCCGGGCTTGACATGCGATGTGGCTAACGTAACGATTGTCGTAACGTTAGCCACTAGTGAGGTGCCATGCCAACAGCAGGCGATCTGGCGGATTGGCTCCTGGCGCGTGGCCGCAGTGCCGTGACGACGAGGGAGGCCGCCGAGATCCTCGGCGTGCCTGATGAGCACGTGAGAGTGCGACTCAACGCGGCAGTGCGCTCTGGCCGGCTGTTCAGTCCCGGTCGGGGCCTGTGGGTAGCGATTCCTCCGAAGTACCGGACTTGGGGCGCACCACCAGCGGTGGAGTTCCTGGATCCGCTCATGGTGCATCTGGGACGCGAGTACTACGTCGGCTGGCTGTCGGCGGCAGAGATCCATGGCGCTGCCCATCAACGTCCGCAGGCCACCCAGGTGGCGGTGGACAGCGCCGTCGAGGATCGGTCCTTCGGCCGGGCACATCTGCGCTTCACCCGCCAGGCCCGAGCGGGGCAAGTGCCGCGCCAGCGTCACAACGTGGAGTCCGGACACGTGTGGGTATCGACTCCCGCCCTCACAGCAGTGGATCTCGTCGACCGACCGGACCTCGGAGGCGGACTGAGCAACGTCGCCACCGTGCTGTTCGAGATCGCCGACGCGACCCCGATGAGCGCGCATGACCTCGCGACGCTTGCCGCCTCCTACTCGGCGACCGCACTCCGCCGACTCGGCTACTTGCTGGAACTCGTGCGTGCCAGCGTGGACACCACGGAATTGGCACGACAGGTGGAAGCGGCGCCGTTGCCGCGAGCGGTCGTGCTCGATCCCCGACTCCCACGCCAGGGTGTCACCGACCCCCGCTGGGGCGTCGTCATCAACACCGACGTGGAGCCGGACCTGTGATCCCCGCAGCATTCGTCACTGCCTGGAGCGCCCGCGCGCCCTGGCCCACCCCCGCCCAGGTCGAACAGGACCTGCTGCTCAGTCGCGTCCTGATCGCGATGTACCAGGACGACTACCTCAGCAACGAACTCGTCTTCCGCGGAGGCACCTGCCTACACAAGCTCCACCTGCCCGTCCCACGCCGCTACAGCGAGGACCTCGACTTCGTGCGCACGACATCCTCAGGGATCGCCCCGCTCACCAAGACCGTGACAGCGCTCGGTGAACGCCTCGGATTCGACGTGTCCACCCGCATCAGCCAGCACCCCAAGATCTACCTGCGCACGACCGCAGCAGACGGCACCACACTGCGGATCAAGGTGGAGATCAACACCCACGAGCGCTCACCGGCCCGGCCACTGATCTCCATGCCGCATGTCGTCGAATCGCCCTGGTGGTCAGGTCAAGGAGACATCGTCACCTTCACACCGGCCGAACTCGTCTCGACCAAGATCCGTGCCCTCTTCCAGCGCAGGAAGGGCCGCGACTTGTTCGACCTCTGGCTCGCCCTCACCGAACTCAACCTCGATCCTGACGACGTCCTCGAGGCTTACCCGACGTACGCTCCACCTGGCCTCACCTCGA
>CAJAKT010000219.1 GCA_903940375.1 uncultured bacterium
GAGGATGACGAGCGCGCCGGCCAGCAGTGCCGGGACGAGCAGGAATGCGACGTGGAAACCGACCGTGTCGGAGAGCACCCCGAGGGCAAACGGTGCGATGGCGATGGCGATGCTGCCCGCGATCGAGGACGCCGCTGAAGCTCGATCAGTCATGCCACCGGATGCCCGGACGACACGTGCAACACCAAGCGGCCAGTGAATGCCGATCCCTACGCCGGTGAGCAGCATGCCGAGCAGGACGACCGGCCACAGGGTGAACAGCCAGGCCAGCGCGAACGAGGCGATCGCGAAGACGACGGATGCCTTCAGCAGTCGTTCCGTGGGGATGCGTTCGGCCAACCGGGAGCCGGCCACCCGTCCGATGAACATGCCACCGATCACCGCCATCAACGAAGCGGCGGCAGCAGCCGGTTCGAATCCGCAACGCTCGCGCAGTAGGTCCGGCCCCCAGTAGGTCAGGCAGAACTCCGCACCGAGGAAGCACATGATGGCGCTCAGCGACCAGTAGACCCGTGCGCCGAAGCGGCCGCCCGCCGCCTCGTGGGCGGCGAGTCCGCGCGTACCGAACACGGCGACGTGCCGACCGCGCCAGAACTCGACGGCGACGAGCGCCACGACGGCGATCCAGATTCCCCAGCGCCAGCCGAGGACCGTGGCGGCCCCGATGCCGACCGCGAGCGGGCTCAGGATCCCGGCGAACGAGGCAAGGGCGTTGGCCTCGGTGAGGGCCGGTGGGCCGGCAAGCCCCTGATAGTCGAGCAGGAAGGCATTGATCGTGATCAGCAGGAAGGTGCCGAAGAAGGCGGCCAGTGCGGCGCCCGACATCGTGACGACCGGCGGTGCACCAGGCCAGGTGTAGACGAGCACGGAAGCGATCGCACCGATGGCGGAGCCACGCATGACGATGCCGCGGCCCCATCGCTCCACGGCGCGTGAGGTCAGCATGGCGCCGATCAGCCCGCCGATCGCGAGGGTGGTTCCGTGCAGGGATGCGACGGAGCGGCTGGTGCCCTGCTCATCACGCAGGAGGGCCGCGGTCGCACCGAAGGCATAGAGGAACCAGGCCCAGAAGGCCAGTTGTACGTAGGCGATGCGGGTGGGCCGGTCGCGGACCGGCCGGGTGGTGGAGCCGACCCGGGTCGGGATCTCCGCCCAGGGCTCGGTCACGCCAGCTGCGAGATGACGTTGTCGATGCAGCGGGTCAGGGCGCGCACATCATCGGGCTCGACGGCCGGGAAGACCGCGACCCGCAACTGGTTGCGGCCGAGCTTGCGGTAGGGCTCCGTGTCGAGGATGCCGTTGCGACGCAGCACCGCGGTGATCGCCGTGGCGTCGATGGCATCGTCGATGTCGATCGTGGCGACGACCCCGGAGCGCAGGGCGGGATCGGTGACGAACGGGGTCGCGACGGGGCTGGCCTCGGCCCAGTCGTACAGCACACCGGAGGACTCGGATGTGCGGGCGACGCACCAGTCGAGGCCGCCGTTCGCGTTGAACCAGTCGACCTGCTCGGCCATCATCAGGATTGTCGCGAGGGCGGGCGTGTTGTAGGTCTGGTCGAGACGCGAGTTGTCGATCGCGGTCTGGAGGTCAAGGAAGTCGGGGATCCACCGGCCGGACTCCTTGATCTGCGCCGCTCGCTCGACGGCCGCAGGCGACATGAGTGCGAACCACAGGCCGCCGTCGGAGCCGAAGCTCTTCTGTGGCGCGAAGTAGTAGGTGTCGAACTCGGTGGCATCGACGGCAAGGCCGCCGGCACCGCTGGTTGCGTCGATGACCATGAGGGCATCGGCGTCGGCGCCGGCAACCCGTCGCGGGGCGATGGCAACACCGGTTGAGGTCTCGTTGTGCGGGGTGCAGTAGGCGTCGACACCCGCTTCGGCAGCGAATGACGGAGCGGAACCGGGATCGGCCTTCAGGATCGTGGGATCGCCCAGATGCGGTGCCTTCTTCACGCCGCTGGCGAACTTGGCACCGAACTCCCCGAAGGTCAGGAACTGGGCGCGGTCGCGAACCAGACCGAATGTGGCGACGTCCCAGAACGCCGTGGAGCCGCCATTGCCCAGGACGACCTCGTAGCCCTCGGGCAGCGAGAACAGGTCGGCGAGGCCGGCGCGCAGGCGGCCGACCTGCGACTTCACGGTCTTCTGCCGGTGCGATGTGCCGAGATAGCTCTGCCACACCGCGGAGAGAGCCTGGACCTGCTCCTGTCGGACTTTGGAGGGCCCGGAGCCGAAGCGCCCGTCGGTGGGGAGGAGGTCAGCGGGGATACGGATGTCGTCCGGCGAAACGGCCACGAAGGGTTCTCTCCTGTGCTAGTCGGCGGTACGCCTAACCCTAGACCGTGGGGGTGTAGCCAGTCGGGGCGACCATGTCCGCATCCCAGCCGGGCACCTGTTCGGGGGTGCGAGGTGCCGGCCCGACGTAGCGAGCGGATGGGCGGATGAGACGTCCGGTGCGCTTCTGCTCCAGGATGTGCGCGCTCCAGCCCGCAAGACGGGCGCACGTGAACATCGACGTGAACATGGGTGCCGGAACCTCGGCGAAGTCCAGGACGATGGCTGCCCAGAACTCGACGTTTGTCTCGAGGACCCGGTCGGGACGCCGCTCGCGGAGTTCACGGAGGGCCGCCTGCTCGAGTGCCTCGGCGACTTCGTAGCGCGGGGCGTCGAGCTCACGCGCGGTACGACGCAGCACGCGGGCGCGCGGATCCTCTGCGCGGTAGACGCGGTGGCCGAAGCCCATGAGGCGCTCGTTCCGGTCGAGGACACCCTTCACATAGGCATCGGCATCGCCCGTCCGCTCGATCTCCTCGATCATCCCGAGAACACGTGAGGGCGCTCCGCCGTGCAGCGGCCCGCTCATGGCTCCGATGGCACCGGAGATGGACGCGGCTACGTCTGCCCCGGTCGACGCAATCACCCTGGCCGTGAACGTCGATGCGTTCATGCCGTGCTCGGCGGCGGACACGAAGTAGGCGTCGACGGCCCGGACGTGCTTGGGGTCGGGCTCGCCACGCCAGCGGCGCATCATGCGCTCGACGATCGTGGTGGCCTCGTCGATGTGGGCCTGCGGGACCATCGGCTTGCCGATGCCGCGGGCGGACTGGGCGACGAAGGACAGTGCCATGACCGATACGTGGGCGAGGTTCTCGCGGGCGGTGTCGTCGTCGACGTCGAGCAGCGGCTGGAGTCCCCAGGCCGGCGCCAGCATGGCGATGGCGGACTGCACGTCGACCCGGACATCGCCCGAGTGGATCGGAATGGGGAACGGCTCTGCCGGGGGCAGGCCCGGGTTGAACTCGTTGTCGACGAGCAGTCCCCACACGTTGCCGAAGGACACCTTGCCGACGAGATCCTCGATATCGACACCGCGATAGCGCAGGACGCTACCGTCGCGGTCGGGCTCGGCGATCTGCGTCTCAAAGGCCACGACGCCCTCAAGGCCCGGCACGAACTCGGCCACGATGTGCTCCTCTCGGAAATCCTGCTGTCTGCGCCCATTCAACATCCCTGAGTCATTCGTGGTGAGATCGGGCTATGAGTTCGTCCACCGAGCCCGCCTCCCCATCGGCCCCGAGCCTGCGCATCTCCTACACCCTGGGGACGCTGGATGAGACGGATCTTCAGCCGAGCCCGCTGGATCAGTTCCGGGCCTGGTTCGCCGATGCCGTCGACTCCGGGCTGCAGGAGCCGAACGCAATGGTGCTCGCCACGGCCACGGCCGTGGGCCAGCCGAGCAGCCGCACGGTCCTGCTCAAGGATGCGGATCCGCGAGGTTTCGTCTTCTACACCAATCTGACCTCGCGGAAGAGTCAGGAGATGGCGGCCAACTCGGCGGTGTCGGCTACGTTCCCGTGGCTGTCCCTGCATCGCCAGGTCGTCGTCGTGGGCCGTGCCGAGTTGATCGGCCGCGAC
>CAJAKT010000220.1 GCA_903940375.1 uncultured bacterium
GTCGCCGCGACGCTCCATCTCAACGGTCGTTGCGCCGGTGGCGGCGATGAGATCGCGGGGCGGCACGTAGACGTTGTTGTGGCGACCGAGGTAGCACGGGTCGTGGTAGGTGACCGTCTGGTCGACGGGAGCGACCGGAGTGAGGCGCCCTGCCTTCACCAAGTCGTTGAGCAGCTCGGTGTGGTGCACGACCTCGTAGTTGCCGCCGAGCTGCGGGTACTCGCGCTTGAGCGTGTTGAGGCAGTGGGGGCACGTCACGACGATTTTGCCGGCCTTGACCTCGTTGAGGACCTCGACGTTCTGCATGGCCTGCATCTGGAAGAGGAACTCGTTGCCGGCCCGCCGAGCCGGGTCACCGGTGCAGGTCTCGCCCTCGCCGAGCACCATGAAGGACACCCCAGCGATGGTCAGCAGTTCCGCAACGGACTTCGTCGTCCGCTTGGCGCGATCCTCGAATGCGCCCGCGCAACCGACCCAGAAGAGGTACTCGACGTCGTCGGGGATGGTGTCCTCGCCGTCCATGCCGAAGACGCGGACATCGAAGTCGACCTCGGAGATCCAGTCCATCCGGCCCGAGGCGTTCATGCCCCACGGGTTGCCCTTGGTCTCGAGGTTCTTGAACAGTCCGTTGAGCTCGCTGGGGAACTCAGTGGCGATCATGACCTGGTTGCGGCGCATGTCGACGAAGTGATCGATGTGCTCGATATCGACTGGGCACTGGTTCACGCACGCACCGCAGGTGGTGCAGGCCCACAGGGCCTCCTGATCGATGATCGGCAACTCGAGGCCCGTGGTGCGGTGGCCGTCGAATGTGTAGCCGTCCTCTGCCGAGTGCTCGCTGCCCTCGCGCGAACCGATGAACGGCCGCTCGACCTGGCCTCGCACTTCCTCGCTGACAGAGGCCAGTGCCTGCTCGTGCATCTCTCCCAGGCCGGGGTGCTCGCCCTTTGCGGCGAGGAGGTACGGCGCCTGCGCGAACATGGTGTCGCGCATGTTCATGATCATCAGCTTGGGGCTCAGCGGCTTGCCGGTATTCCACGCTGGGCACTGCGACTGGCATCGGCCGCACTCCGTGCACGCCATGAAGTCGACGTAGTTCTTCCACGTGAAGTCCGCGATGTGCCCCTTGCCGAACGTGGCGTCATCCGGCGGGTCCTCGAAGTTGACCGGCTCGCCCTTGTAGTAGATGGGCAGCAGCGGACCCAGCGCGTTGGGGCGACGCGACGTGTAGACGTTCACCGGTGCCGCGCCGATGTGCAGGTGCTTGGAGTTCAGGACGATGACCAGGAAGACCAGCACAACCGCGATCTGCGCCCAGATGCCCGCCGTCTCGATCCACATCAGGGTCGTCTCGCTGAGTCCGGTCAGGAATGACCCGAGCCAGTCGGAGAAGAAGGCACCGCTCTCGAAAGGCAGGTTGCCGAGGGCTGACTGAGCCGCGCGGTACCAGAACAGCGTCGCGACGACCAGGAAGATCATGAACAGGATCAGCCAGGCACCCTTGGTGTGCGACCCGAAGAAACGCGATCCGCGACCCAGGTTGGCGGGGTTGTTCGTCAGGCGCAGGAACGCGAAGATCGCGATACCGACGAGGACCAGCAGGGCGAACAGGTCCTCGAGGAAGCCGATGATGGGCCAACCGCCGACGACGGGCACGCCGAAGTCGGCGATGAACAGCGCGCCGTAGGTCTCCAGGATGGTGAGGCCGAGGACGAGGAATCCCCAGAAGGCGAAGACGTGGGCCAGCCCGGGGATGGTCCACTTGAGCAGCTTCTTCTGGCCCAGGACCTCGGTGGCCTCGGCTGTGACGCGCGCCGTCGGGTCGACGAGGCGCCCGGTCGCGGGCTTGCCGGCCCGCGCGAGCGACACGAGGTACCACAGTCGCTTGCCGGCAAAGGAGAGGACGAAGACAGTGATGGCGATACCGACGAGGGCACGCAGCAGCATGTGATCCACGGGCCGAGACTATCGCTTGTTGGATGCCCTAGTACCTTCGACGCCCGGGCGGTGAGGTGCCTTACCATCTGTGGATGAGTACCAGGCGAAGCGTGGCACTCGAGGCCGCTGCTGCCGCCGCGATATCGCTCGCACTTGCTCTCGTCGTGATCGGGCCCGTCCTGCCGCTGCTGAACAGCAGCTGGTTCACCGCGGACATGCTCGCTCAGTACGTCACCACGGATGCATGGTCGATTGTCAGCTTCGCTCCCACGACCCACTACGGGTTCCCGCTGGGGCTTGACTACAACTTCTTCCCCAATGGTGATGGTCTGGAGAATGCGCTCACGCACGGTCTCAACATGGTCGCGGGGGCGCCGTTCGGTGGGGTGAATCTCTTCGTCCTGCTGTCCTACCCACTGGCTGGTGCACTGGCCCTGATACTCGTACGTCTGACTCGCCTGTCCGGCCCGTTGGCAGTCGCATTCGCAGTCGCCATTGCGATGCTGCCGTTTCACTGGATCCGGTCCCTGCCCCACGCCTACATCAGCACGACGGTCTCGATGCTCTGCGGCCTGATCCTGGTCTTACTCGTGGCCTCCGGGCGGCTGATGCCCCTGTTGAGCAGGTCCCGAGGCCGCCGCCGGGCTGCCGTCGTCGGCGGCCTGGTCGTGCTGGTGATGATCTGTGCCTGGTCTGGGGTGTACTACGCCGCATTCACGATCATCCTCGGCCTGGCAGCGCTCGTGCTGCGCTTCGCCAAGGGCGACCGTGCTCGGGCACTGGCACTTGCGTCACTGCCACTTGCCGCGATCGCGGTGCTGGCCGCGCTCGGGCAGGCGCTCCTCGTCGTTACGCGCGGCGGCGACGTTGTTCTACAGCCCAATGCCGAGCGTCTCCCGATCGAGTCGTTCACCTATGCCGGGTCACTGGTCTCCGCGTTGATCCCGGGTCCGCTGTCGATCTTCACCGGGTATTCGGAGTGGCTCACGTCGGTCTTCGCCGATGCACCGGAGCTTGAGAACCTGTCGGCGGGAAACTTCGGGACGGTCGTCACGTCCGCTGCGCTCGCAATCTTCCTGGTCACGCTCCTGATGCGATCCCGACGTGGGCAGGCGGTGAGTCCGCCTGATCCCAGCGGGATCACTCCTGGCGTGATCGCCTGGCTCATCGGGGCGACCCTGGTCTTCTTCATCCCCTGGGGTCTCAACTTCGCCTTCGCGGTTCTCGTCACCCCGCAGATCCGTTCGTGGAACAGGCTCCTTCCGGCGCTGCTGGTGCTCTTCATTCTCGGAGCCGCCACCGTTCTACGGGATGCCTCCTGGGTGCGGTCACCTCGCGCATCGTTCTACGCAGCCTGCTTGGTGGTCCTTCTCGTCGTCTTTGATGTCGTCGTACCCACGGCCGCCAGCTTCGTGGCGACCGTCCGTATCTACACGGATACGACGGAACGAGCCCGGGTCTACGCGTCCGACGTCAATGCGGCCATCCCCGGCGACTGCGGGATTCTGCAGCTTCCCATCAACACTTTTCCCGAGCCCGATGTTGTGTTTGGCAAGCAAACGGGGTACGAGCCGTTATGGCAGAGCCTCACCAACCCTGAGAAGCGCTGGAGCTATGGGGCTATCAAGGGCACGTCCGCCTCAGCGTGGCAGGACCGGATTGACGGCGCTCCAACGAACGAGCAGATCGATGTGATGCAGCTCGCGGGCTTCTGTGGCATTCATCTGGATCGCACATCGGTTGCCCCGGCGGAGGCCACGGCAATCCAGCGTGACCTCACCGAGCGGCTGGGTGACCCTGTCGCGATCGAAGAGACCGAGGGTTGGCTCACCTGGCGTTTGCCGGCCCCTTCGCTGGTAACGCCACCTTCGCAGTGGCCGTCGGATGTCCGAGAGTTCTTCGGCGTCGCAGGCTGATCCGTCAGCTGGCTGGCGCGGCCAACGAGCGATCCCAAACAAGTTCCGTAGCCGCTTCGAGTTCGGGAGCCAGGAAGCGATCGGGTCCGGGTCCGGGCACCGTCTCGCGGAGGCGGGCGATCGCGGCGGCCGTCGCCGGGGCGGGCGTCAGGGGCGCGCGTAAGTCGATTGCGCGGGCCGAGGCAACCAGCTCGATGGCGAGGATGTCTGCGAGGTTGGCGATCGCGAGCCGGAGCTTGCGCGCGGCATGCCACCCCATCGACACGTGGTCCTCCTGCATCCCTGAGCTTGGGATCGAATCGACGCTGGCCGGGACCGCAAGCCTCTTGTTCTCGCTGACGAGTCCGGCCTGCGTGTACTGCGCGATCATCAGACCGCTGTCGACACCCGGGTCATCCGCGAGGAACGGCGGCAGGCCATGGCTGCGGTTCTTGTCGAGCATGCGATCGGTCCGTCGCTCTGCCATCGACCCGAGATCGGCTACCGCGATGGCGAGGAAGTCCAGGACGTAGCCGACGGGCGCACCGTGGAAGTTGCCGTTGCTGGAGATGGTCCCGTCGGGAAGCACGACTGGGTTGTCGATGGCGGCCTGCAGTTCGCGGCCGGCGACCAGGCGTGCGTGCGTGATGGTGTCGCGGACGGCGCCGGTGACCTGCGGTGCGCAGCGCAGTGAGTAGGCATCCTGCACCCGGTCGTCGCCCACCTTGTGCGATGCGACGATCTCAGAACCCGCGAGGAAGCCGAGCATGTTGGCGGCGCTGACCGCCTGACCGGGATGGGGACGGAGTTCGGTATGCAGGTCGGCGTGGAAGACGGCATCGGTGCCGAGGAGTCCTTCGACGCTCATCGACGCGGTCAGGTCGGCGACATTGCACAGGTGCTCGAGGTCGTCGATGGCCATGAGCAGCATGCCGAGCATTCCGTCGGTGCCGTTGATGAGGGCCAGGCCCTCCTTCTCACGAAGCTCGACGGGCTCGATGCCGGCCGCAGCTAGCAGCTGGGGGACAGGCTGCTCGATGCCGTTGCTGTCCGTCGCCCGACCCTCGCCCATGAGCACCAGGGCGCAATGGGCGAGAGGTGCCAGATCGCCGCTGCAGCCGAGTGATCCGTACTCATGGACGACTGGGGTGATGCCGGCATTGAGCAGCGCGGCCATGGTCTGAGCGACGAGCGGTCGCGCGCCCGTGCGACCGCTGGCGAGGGTCTTGAGTCGTAGCAGCATCAGTGCGCGCACGACTTCGCGCTCAACGGGTGCCCCCATGCCGGCGGCATGCGATCGCACGAGTGACCGTTGCAACTGCACGCGGCTCTCTGCCGGGATGTGCCGGTTTGCCAGTGCGCCGAACCCGGTTGAGATGCCGTAGACGGGCTCAGGGGAGTTAGCGAGGGCATCAACCTGCGCGCGCGAGGCAGACATCGCGGCGATCGACTCGTCGGAGATCGTGACGGTTGCGCCCTCGCGGGCCACGGCAATCACGTCGTCGAGCGTCATTCCGGACGTGCGGATGCTGACTGTCGTCATGGGCCGACCTTAGGGGCGATGGGCGCACGCCAGACGCGATCGATGAGATCGACGCCGGGGCGGTAGGCCAGATGGATGTGGCTGGGCGCATTGAGGCTGACCAGATCGGCACGCGCACCGGGGACCACTCGGCCGATGTCATCGCGCCGAAGGGCAAGGGCACCGCCGGCGGTTGCGGACCAGACGGCCTCGTCAGGTGTCAGGTGCATGTCTCGCACCGCGACGGCGATGCAGAACGGCATGCTCGTGGTGTAGCTCGACCCCGGATTGCAGTCGGTGGCGATGGCGACGACGACCCCGGCGTCGATCATGCGACGGGCATTCGGATACGGGCTGCGGGTAGAGAACTCGGCGCCTGGCAGGAGAGTGGCCACGGTGTTGCTGGTGGCGAGGAGTCCAAGATCCTCGTCACTTGCGTAGGTGCAGTGGTCGGCGGATGCCGCGTCGACCTCGACCGCTACCCGAATGCCGTCGCCGTGCTGCAGCTGGTTCGCGTGGATGCGTGGCAGGAGGCCACGCTCCATGCCAGCGCGCAGGATCTCTCGGGCTTGGTCGGCGTCGAAGGCACCGCGATCGCAGAACACGTCGATCCAGCGGGCGTATGGCGAGCAGGCGTCGAGCATCTCGCCTGTGACGAGCGCGACGTAGCCGTCAGGATCGTCGGCGAACTCCGCGGGAACCACATGCGCACCGAGGTACGTGGTCTCGTCCGTGACCTCGCGAGCAATCCGCAGAGCGCGGGCCTCGTCATCGATGGTGAGGCCGTAGCCGGACTTCGCCTCGAAGGTCGTGACGCCGGAGCGTAGGAACTCAGCTGCGAGGCGATTGACGCCTGCGCGCAGGTCATCGTCGCTCGCGGCCCGGGTGTGTGCGACCGTGCTGCGGATGCCACCGGCTGAATACGCCTGACCGGCCATTCGTGCCGCGAATTCCGGCGCGCGATCGCCAGCGAACACCGGGTGGGCATGGCTGTCGACGAAGCCGGGCAGGAGAGCGCGACCCTCGAGGTCGATCACGGTGTCGGCCGTGTCGAACTGCGATGCCCGCCCGACCCACGTGATCAGGCCGTTCGCCATGACGACGGCGGCATCCGTGATCAGGCCGACTGGTCCGTCGCCAGCACTCGGGTCATTGGTGACGAGCGACCCGATGTTCGTCAGCGCGGTGGTGTCAGACACCTTCGGTATCCAGCATCGGCACATGCACGTGCCGTTCGCGTGCAACGTCGATGGCCTCGTCGTAGCCGGCGTCGACGTGGCGGATGACGCCCATGCCGGGGTCGTTGGTGAGGACGCGTGCGAGCTTCTGCGCGGCGAGCGGAGTGCCGTCGGCAACGCTGACCTGTCCGGCATGGATCGAGCGCCCGATGCCGACGCCACCACCATGGTGGATCGAGACCCATGATGCGCCGGACGAGATGTTGATCATGGCGTTGAGGAGCGGCCAGTCGGCGATCGCATCGGAGCCGTCGAGCATCGACTCCGACTCGCGGTAGGGGGAAGCGACGGAGCCGCAGTCGAGATGGTCGCGGCCGATCACGATCGGGGCGCTGACCTCGCCGTTGGCGACGAGATCGTTGAAGGCGAGTCCGGCCTTGTCGCGTTCGCCGTAGCCGAGCCAGCAGATGCGGGCGGGCAGCCCCTGGAACGCGACGCGCTCCTGCGCCATCGTGATCCAGCGGTGCAGATGCTCGTTGTCCGGGAACAGTTCGAGGACGGCGCGATCGGTGCGGGCGATGTCCTTGGGGTCTCCGGAGAGCGCGGCCCAGCGGAATGGGCCCTTGCCCTCACAGAACAGCGGGCGGATGTAGGCGGGGATGAAGCCGGGGAAGGCGAAGGCGCGGTCGTAACCACCCTTGCGTGCCTCATCGCGGATGGAGTTGCCGTAGTCGAAGACCTCGGCGCCCTTGTCCATGAACCCGACCATCGCCTCAACGTGCTTGGCCATCGATGCCTGCGCGCGGTCGGTGAACTCCTCGGGCTTCTTGTCCGCGTATTCGCGCGCATCCTGGATGTCGATGCCTTCAGGGATGTAGTACAGCGGGTCGTGTGCGGATGTCTGGTCGGTGACGATGTCAATCGGCACGTCACGTCGCAGCAGCTCGGGCAGCAGGGTCGCGGCATTTCCGACGAGTCCGACGGAGACCGCCTTGCGCTGGGCCTTGTAGGCGAGCACCCGATCGATGGCATCGTCGAGGTTGTCGGCGATCTCGTCGAGGTATCGGTTCTCGACGCGACGCTGGAGCCGCGTCGGGTCGACGTCGATCATCAGGCAGACGCCCTCGTTCATCGTCACGGCAAGCGGCTGGGCGCCGCCCATGCCGCCGCAGCCTGCGGTGACGGTCAGCGTGCCGGCGAGCGTTCCGCCGAAGCGCTTTGCCGCCACGGCCGCGAAGGTCTCGTACGTGCCCTGCAGGATCCCCTGCGTGCCGATGTAGATCCACGAGCCCGCCGTCATCTGGCCGTACATCGTCAGGCCGAGGTGCTCGAGGCGCCTGAATTCCGGCCAGGTGGCCCAGTCGCCAACGAGATTGGAGTTGGCGAGGATGACGCGCGGCGCCCACTCGTGGGTCTGGAACACGCCGACCGGCTTGCCGGACTGCACCAGCATCGTCTCGTCGTCCTTGAGATTGGTCAGAGTGCGCACCATGGCGTCGAAGCTCGCCCAGTTACGGGCGGCCTTGCCGGTGCCGCCGTAGACGACGAGCTCGTCGGGATGCTCGGCCACCTCGGGGTCGAGGTTGTTCATCAGCATCCGCAGTGCGGCTTCCTGCGGCCAGCCCTGTGCGGTCAGGGTGGTGCCGCGTGCTGCGCGGACGGGGCGGGGTCCGGACGTGGTCGTGGTCATGGCGTCATTCCATCGGCCCGCTGGCCCGTGCGGAATACGCTGGGGCAGTTCAGAGTCTGAAATCCGAGATTCAGGAGGGCCATGACGGGCAATGCACCGGCCGCCACCCGGGCCTTATCGGCCCTTCGGCTGCTCGCGACGGCCCCCGGTCCCGTGACGGCAGCCGCGCTGGCCCGCCAGCTGGGCATTCCGCGGTCCTCGACCTACCACCTGCTCGCAGCGATGACGGCTGCCGGCTTCGTCACCCACTACCCCGAGGAGGAACGGTGGGGCCTGGGCGTGGGCGCCTTCGAGGTGGGCGCCGCGTACCTGCGCCATGACCCCCTCGAACGGCTCGGCCGGCCGCTCCTGAACAGGCTGGGGCACGACGTTGCCGCCATCGTGCCGGCGGTCGCGCACCTCGGCGTCCTACACGGTCGCGAGACTCTCTACCTGGTGCGCGAATCACCCACGACCCCCGTCACCGTCGTCGTGGATGTCGGCGTTCGCCTACCAGCGGCGCTGACAGCGAGCGGTCGAGCCATGCTGGCCGCGTTGCCCGCGGCCCAGCTTCGGGCGCTGTTCCCGACGAAGGAAGCCTTCGTCGATCGGACGGGTGCCGGCCCGACATCCATGACCGCGCTGACCCGCCTGCTGGCCGTCGAGCGGGCCCGCCATTGGGCGGAGGAGGACGGCTTCGTGGTCCCCGGGTTCGCCTCGGTCGCAGCTGCCGCACTTGATCGTTCCGGCCGACCGGTGGCCTCGATCGGACTAACGTTCCGGTCAGAGCGGGCTGACGGCCCCATGCGCGTCGAACTCGCACGCGCGGCCATGCGGACGGCACGTGAGCTGTCTCGACGATTGGGAGCCTGATGTCGGACGCATACATCCTCGATACCTGGTACGTCGCGGCGTGGAGCACCGAAGTGGACCGCACCCCGGTGCGCCGCGTCATCTGCGAGCTGCCAGTCGTCGTGTTCCGTACCCGCGCGGGCGCAGCAGTTGCGCTCGCCGATCGGTGCGCACATCGGGCGTACCCGCTCTCTGCCGGGCAGGTCGTCGATGACGGAATCCAGTGCGGTTACCACGGCTTCGAGTTCGGGGCTGATGGCGCGTGCACGCGCATCCCGGCACAGGCGATCATTCCGCCGCGAGCGCGCGTGTCCTCCTACGCCGTCGTCGAGAAGGACGGATGGATCTGGGTCTGGCTCGGCGACCAGGACCGCGCAGATGTCTCACGGGTGCCGGACACCCACTACATGACGGATCCCGGCTGGGTCACCGTCACGCACTCCTTCCCCTTCGAATGTCGCGCCGAACTGATCAACGACAACCTGCTGGATCTCACGCACGAGTCGTTCATCCATGTCACGACGGTGGGCGACGACTACATCTACGAGCACGGCCTGACCGTCACCGTCGAAGGCGATGTGGTGACGGCCGATCGGCTGATGCCCGGTGTCGAAGCCCCACCGCTGTACGCGAAGACGATGGCCACGGATGGCCTCTACGATCGCTTCCACGCGACGGAGTTCCACGTCCCGAGCTTCCACATCCTGCACTCCGGGATTACCGGGCAGGGCCGACCACGCGAAGAGGGCTACCTCATCAAGGTGCTCAACGGGATCACGCCGATCGACGCCCATAACAGTTGGTACTACTACGCCTTCTGCCGAAATTTCGGGCTGGACTCCGCCGAGGCGACGGCCGATCTGGTCGAGGGTCTGCGGACCGTGCTGCAGGAGGATGCCGACGCACTTCGCCTGCAGGAGCTGGGGATGCAGGAACGTAGCCCGGGTGAGGCCGATGTGCTGATCGGTCAGGACGCGGGCATCGCGAAGGCGCGCAAGATCACCGAACGCCTGCTCGCCGCTGAGCAGGTTCGCCGGAAGGCGCTGCCGGCATGAGCAACGCGGAGGATCCGCTGTGGCCGCGCGCCAGCGGCTGGGTCACACCCGGTGACGGCTCGTGCGACGTCATGCTGCTTGGCGTTCCTGCGAACCGGACGTCCATCAGTGCAACGGGTGCGGACACGACACCGGCAGCGATCAGGGCAGCGCTCACTCGGTACTCGACGTACTCCTGGGCGCACGACATCGACCTTGCCAGGCTGCACGCGCTGGATGCGGGCGACGTCGATGAGCCGGACGGTTCCGAGGGCGAAGCGCGTGTCATGAGCCGCGTACGCGAGCTCGTCGAACGCACTCGCCTGCTCGTTGCGCTTGGCGGTGATAACTCGATCACGTACTCAGTCGCTCGCGGGGTCTTCGGCGATGACGTGGCGTCGGGTGGGCTGATCACCCTCGACGCGCACCACGACCTGCGCGACGGGATCAGCAATGGCGCACCCGTCCGGCGGTTGGTCGAAGCAGGCATCGCCGGGGCGAACATCGTGCAGATCGGGATCGCCGACTTCTCGAACTCGCGCGAGTATGCGGCCCGGGCCCGCGATCTCGGCATCACGGTGGTCACGCGCGATGCCTTGCGCCGCCGGCCCATCTCCGACGCGATGTCCGAGGCGCTCGCCATCGCCGGTGGTGGTGGCGGTCCGATCCACGTCGACCTCGATGTCGACGTATGCGACCGGGCGGTGGTGCCGGGCTGCCCGGCGGCGGCCCCTGGCGGCCTGACGGCCGATGAGCTCCGGCAGGTGGCCTTCCAGGCGGGCCGATCCCCCCGGGTGCATTCCCTCGACATCACGGAGATCGACGCCAGCGCGGATGCGCCGGATCAGCGCACCGTCCGGCTGGGCGCGCTCCTCGTGCTGGAGGCCGCCTGCGGCCTGGCCGCCCGTCCCGCCTGACCTCCCCCTCCAGACCCTCCCCCGCCACCCCCCGCGAGCGGCCAGTTGTGGGGGTTCCGGCGGCTCGCCGGACCCCCACAACTGGCCACTCGGCATGGGGGGGATGTGATGCAGGTCACAGATTGTGGCGGAATGAGCAGGGGGGCCGTCTCGTTGAAATAGCTAGTTGAGTCGATACGGCTCAAAGAGTCTTAGTCGCAAGTTGCGGGATCGCAGCGGGTGGAGGAGACTCGATCGAAGACAACCCGGATACCCGGACAAGCGAAGGAGCACGACAAACATGGCACGAGCAGTAGGCATCGACCTGGGCACGACCAACTCGGTCGTTTCCGTCCTTGAGGGCGGCGAGCCCGTCGTTATCGCCAATGCCGAAGGGGCACGGACCACGCCGTCCGTCGTCGCCTTCGCGAAGAACGGTGAGGTGCTGGTCGGCGAGGTCGCCAAGCGCCAGGCCGTCACCAACGTTGACCGCACCGTGCGGTCCGTCAAGCGCCACATGGGCACGACCTGGACCGTCGACATCGACGGCAAGCCCTACACGGCGCAGGAGATCAGCGCGCGGACCCTGGGCAAGCTCAAGCGCGACGCTGAGGCGTACCTCGGCGAGAACGTCACCGATGCGGTCATCACCGTGCCGGCGTACTTCTCCGACGCAGAGCGCCAGGCCACCAAGGAGGCCGGCGAGATCGCGGGCCTCAATGTCCTGCGCATCATCAACGAGCCGACGGCCGCCGCACTCGCTTACGGCCTCGACAAGGGTGACCAGGAGCAGACGATCCTCGTGTTCGACCTCGGTGGTGGCACGTTCGACGTGTCCCTGCTCGAGATCGGCGACGGTGTCGTCGAGGTCAAGGCCACCAGCGGAGACAACCACCTCGGTGGCGACGACTGGGACAACAAGGTCGTCGACTGGATGGTGACGTCGTTCAAGAACGCGCACGGTGTCGACCTTTCCAAGGACAAGATGGCCATGCAGCGCCTGCGTGAGGCAGCGGAGAAGGCGAAGATCGAGCTGTCCAGCTCGATGCAGACGTCGATCAACCTGCCGTACATCACCGCTAGCGCGGAGGGCCCCCTGCACCTGGACGAGACCCTGTCGCGTGCGCAGTTCGAGTCGATGACTTCCGACCTGCTCGATCGCACCAAGGCACCGTTCCAGGCCGTCATCAAGGACGCGGGCATCTCGCTCGACAAGATCGACCAGGTCGTTCTCGTCGGCGGCTCAACCCGGATGCCGGCCGTCACCGAGCTCGTGAAGTCGGAGACCGGCAAGGAGCCCAACAAGAGCGTGAACCCGGACGAGGTCGTCGCCATCGGCGCTGCTCTCCAGGCCGGCGTGCTCAAGGGCGAGGTCAAGGACGTCCTGCTGCTCGACGTGACCCCGCTGTCGCTGGGCATCGAGACCAAGGGCGGCGTCATGACGCGGCTCATCGAGCGCAACACGACCATCCCGACCAAGCGGTCCGAGATCTTCACCACCGCTGACGACAACCAGCCGTCGGTGCTCATCCAGGTGTACCAGGGCGAGCGCGAGATGGCGGCCTACAACAAGCGGCTCGGGACCTTCGAGCTGACCGGCCTCCCGCCGGCTCCGCGCGGCATCCCGCAGGTCGAGGTCACGTTCGACATCGACGCCAACGGCATCGTGCACGTGTCCGCAAAGGACATGGCGACGCAGAAGGTGCAGTCGATGACCATCTCCGGTGGATCCGCCCTGAACAAGGACGAGATCGATCGCATGATGCGCGAGGCCGAGCAGCACGCCGAAGAGGACAAGCAGCGTCGCGAGGAGGTCGAGGTCCGCAACAGCGCCGAGGCGTTGGTGTACCAGACCGAGAAGTTCCTCGCCGACAACGGCGACAAGATCCCCGAGGATGCGAAGGCCAATGTCGACGGCCCGCTTGCGGAGCTGAAGGCAGCCATCGAGGCCAGCGACATCCCGGGCATGCGGACGGCGACCGACAAGGTCGCCCAGGCGAGCCAGGCACTCGGTGCAGCGATGTACGCGCAGGCACAGCAGGACGGCACCGCCTCTGCTGAGGGCGCGGCGCAGGACGCGGCCGATACGTCCGAGGACGACGTCGTCGACGCGGAGATCGTTGACGAGGGCGAAGGCGACGAGAAGTGAGTGAGCAGGAGTTCGAAGGTCCCCGCGTCACCGACAGGCGCCGCGTCGACCCCGAGTCGGGCGAGGTGCGTCAGCCGGCAGGTCCGGCTGGCGCACCCGATCCGCTGCTCGAGGAGGCCGTTGAGGCGGCGCTCGTCGATGTCGAGGTCACCGCGGTCGAGGACAA
>CAJAKT010000221.1 GCA_903940375.1 uncultured bacterium
ACTGCAGCGGGATGACCATTGTCAGTGCGAACGTGATGACCAGGACGACCTTCTGCACCGTGCCGGTGCCCCATACAGACCGCAGGTTCTCAGGCTTGATGGTCCGGATGCCGATGAGCATGAGCAGGCCCGCAAGCGCCGGCATGGCCACGTGGCCCACCACGCCGCCGAAGGCGACGACCACCACAGCCATGACCAGAGCCGTGAAGACCAGCGACTGACGCGAACGCGCACCTGCCGCCCGGTTCAGCGCCGTCGCGGACACGGAGCCGCCGACCGGCATCCCCTGGAAGATGCCGGACGCCATGTTCGCCACACCCTGCCCGAGGAAGTCACGCGAAGCATCGGGGTAACGGCCATCCGGATTGGGGAAGCTGGCCGAGATCCCGGCTCCTTGGACCAGCCCGACGAAAGCCAGCGAGATCGCCGGCAGCAGCAGCACCGGGACGAGCGTCAGCATCGGTGCTTCCGGGCGTGGCAGCGAGGAGACCGTCACGCCGACGTCATTCAGGGTCGCCACCGTCGTCCAGTCCAGGGCAGCAGCCGCGGCCGACGTCACGATGACAGCCACGACCAGGCCCATGGCTCCGACACGGGTGCGTTCGAGGGTCACGATGAGAACGACGGTCGCCAGACCGATCGCGAGCGTCTGCAGATCCCACTGGCTCGGATGCAGGAAGGTCTGGAACGCTCGGATCACCCGGTTCGGCCCCTCCGCGCTGAATCCCGTGAGGTTGGCGAGCTGGCCCAGGATGATGTTCACGCCCACAGCGTTGATGAACCCGACCATGACGGCGTTCGACACGAACCGCAGGACAGAGCCGAGACGCAGGAGCCCGGCGAACAGCATGACAACGCCCGTCAGGATCGACAGCGTGAACAGTGCGCGCGCAGGATCCGAAGCCTCATGCACCGCTGGCACGTCGACGATGATCATGGCCATCGCGCCCGTGCCCTGCACTGCCATGAACGCGGAACTGGTGGCGAGCGCTCCGCCCAGCGTCCCCAGCATGTAGCCATACAGGCCTGACAGCGGATTGACGCCGGCCAGCAGGCCCGTGGCCAGGCCATCGGGAACGCTCTGCACGCCCAGCACCACCCCGGCGATCGCGTCCTGCCGGAGAGTGTCCCGATGGAATGGCAGCCAGCGCATCGTGGACCTGCCCCTCGAGCCGGTGGCGCGTCTTCGCCGAGTCACCCCTGTTGCGACTCGTACGGATAGTAGTCAGCGCCCGCGTCTGCGCCTAGGCTCGCACGACATCCGCAATACGCCCCGATGCGGATGGACGAAAGGTAGATCCATGCGCTTCGAGCACTTCCATGAGCACGGCAAGCAGCCGTCGGCAGCAACGACCGCGGCTCGGGCCGCGGCGCGCGAGCGGCTGCCCTTCGACGACGAACGCGACTTCGAGGAGGCCCGTCGCGGCTTCATCGCCGCTCCCCCGTACCGGCAGATCATGGCGGCGGCCGGCCATGTGGCGTGGGACATGGGCCAGTACGACTTCCTGCTCTCCGGGCAGGACTTCGACTCGATCCACCCGTCGCTGCAGCGCCAGGCCATTCTCAACATGGAGTACGGCCTCTTCGAGGTCGTTCCGGGCCACATCTACCAGGTGCGCGGCTTCGACCTCGCCAACATCTCCTTCATCCGTTCAGACACGGGCTGGATCGTCTTCGACCCGCTGACCGCGTCAGAGACTGCTGCCGCTGCCCTCGCCCTGATCAACGAGCACCTCGGGCCACGTCCCGTGGTCGCTGTCGTCTACTCGCACTCCCATGGCGATCACTTCGCCGGCGCCCACGGCGTCGTCGACGTGGCGGACGTTCGGTCGGGGAAGGTCCCGGTCATCGCGCCCATCGGCTTCCTCGAGCATGCGGTTGCCGAGAACGTCTATGCCGGCAACGCGATGAATCGCCGCATGTTCTACCAGTACGGCTCGCTGCTCGATCGCAATCCGTTCGGCCATGTCGACCAGGCCATCGGCAAGGGCGTCGCGGCAGGGTCTACCGGGCTGATTCCGCCGACGATCGACATCGTCGACGACATCGAGGAACTCACCATCGATGGCGTGCGCATGGTGTTCCAGAACACGCCGGGGACCGAGGCACCGGCCGAGATGAACACCTGGTTCCCCGACTTCAAGGCCTTCTGGGCCGCGGAGAACATCGTCGCCACGGTTCACAACATCTACACATTGCGCGGCGCGCTGGTGCGCGATGCCCTCGAGTGGTCACGACAGATCAACAAGGCGCTCTACCTCTTCGGCCAGGACGCCGAGGTGATGTTCGCGTCGCACTCCTGGCCCCGCTGGGGCAATGAGCGGATTCGCGAGGTGATGCGCACCCAGCGCGATGCCTACGCCCACCTCAACAACGGCGTCATGCACCTTGCCAATCAGGGCGTGACCATCAACGAGATCCACCGCATCTACCAGGTGCCGGAGTCCCTTGAGCACCGATGGGCCGCGCGGAGTTACCACGGCTCCGTCGAGCACAACTCCCGTGCGGTGATCAACCGCTACCTCGGCTACTGGGACGGCAATCCCGCCACGCTGATCCCGTTGGCTCCTCGCGAGTCGGCGCCGCTGTACGTCGAGATGATGGGTGGCTCTGATGCCATCTCCTCGAAGGCGGAGCAGCTCATGGACGCAGGCGAGTACCTCCTCGCCATCGAGATCCTCAACAAGCTGGTCTACGGCGAACCGACGAATGAGCGCGGTCGCCACCTGCTTGCCGATGCGTTCGAGCAGGTGGGCTACCAGCAGGAGAGCCCCAGCGTGCGCAACAGTTTCCTTGCCGCTGCTCTGGAGCTCCGGTCCGGCATCCCGTCCGGTGCCGCACCGAAGAGCACCGGCCCGGACATGGTTCGCGCGCTCAGCACTCTGCAGTTCCTTGACTACCTCGGCATCCGCCTGGACTCAACCAAAATCGGGGACGCGGCATTCGTCATGAACCTGGTCACGCCGGACAACGGTGAGTCCTTCGTCATCGAGCTGAGCAACGGCGCGCTCACCAGCCTGCAGGGCTTCGTTGCAGATGAACCTGACGTGACCCTGACGATCAACAGATCCGACCTCGAGGACGCGATGATCGGAGTCGTTCCGCTCCAGCAGCAAGTCATGGACGGCACGGCGGTCCTCACCGGAGATGCCTCCATCCTGATGACACTCGCGGGTGCGCTCACACAGTTCGAGCCAACCTTTGCGATCATGCCGGGCACGATTCCCGGCGAGGACGCCGTTCCGGCTGATGCGTTTGCCTACCGGGACATGGCCGACAGCAGTGGCGGCTGACCACAGCACCCGTCGCCAGGAAACCCTGTCGGACTATGCGAGCTTGACGGCAGTGCCGTACGCGAGGATCTCAGCCACGCCCTGGGTCTGGCCCATGTCGGTCGAGTCGAAGCGCAGGCCAACGACAGCGTCCGCGCCCTGCGCCTGTGCGTGCTCCACGAGCCGCTCGAGAGCAACGTGACGGGCTTCCTCCAGCGAAGCGCTGAACTCCGTGACCTCGCCCTTCTTCATGCCCTTGAAGGTGCCCTTGAGGTTGCCGCCAGCGCCCGTTGACCGAACGATAAGGCCGAACGCCGGCCCGACGTACGAGCCGAGCGTGCGACCCGGAACGTCATTGGTGGTGGACACGGGAATGGCAAGGACTGTCTGCAGGTCGGTCACGTGGATCTCCAAGGGGCGGGGGGACGAATACTGACAAATACCGTGACATAGGGAGTCACCATCCGCAACCGGCCGCATAGGCCTACCGGTGATCGGGTTGCCGACACCAACGGATCCCCTGCCGTGGAGTTCGTGTACGAGGACGGTGGTGCCGGCTTGAGCGCGGTGGACGTGCTCGAAGCCACGGGCCGGAACGGCGTGTTCCTGGACTACAGGCGGGAATAGGACCCGGAGGGTTAGGGAGGCTTGACGACTCCGCACTGGCGATCAAGACCCTCTGGGCCACCACGGATACCGCGTTCGCCAAGCTAGGTGATGCACCCGGCCGCCTCTTGCCAGAAGAGATCAAGGCGGTGCTCGGATTCCACGTCACTCCACCGAGGCGCACGACAAAGGCAGTGGCCGAACTCATCCACACCGCCGGAGTGCAGTTCGTGGTACTCGGCGAGGGTGAGACCTGCACCGGTGATCCGGCACGCCGCGCTGGCAATGAGTTCTTGTTCCAGATGCAGGCGCAGCAGAACGTCGAGGTCACTTACCACGATCCCTGCTACCTCGGCCGCCACAACAAGGTCTACGCCCCCGCGCGAACTCATCAAGAGCACTGCTTCGCTCGTCGAGATGGAGCGTTCGGGCGACCGCTCCTTCAGCTGCGGCGTCGGCGGCGCCCGCATGTGGATGGAGGAGACCATCGGCACCCGTATCAACGCCAACCGTGGCGACGAAGCGATCGCCACCGGCGCCGAGACCCTTGCCGTCTTGCTGCTTGATGCAGCGAAGTCCAACTAACGAATGAGGAGCACCATGCGAGCTGCTGTCGTGAACGCTATCGGCGCTGGATTCGATATCGAAGACATCGAGATCGATGTGCCGCTCGGGCGCGAGGTCCTCGTCGAGGTAAAGGCCGTCGGGCTATGTCACTCCGACCTCCACTTCGCTGAGCACGACTTCGGTAACCCGCTGCCGGCGGTCCTCGGCCATGAACTCGCCGGCGTCGTCGCTGCAGTTGGCCCTGAGGTCAGCGAGGTCTTGATTGGGCAGCGAGTGGTTGGCTCACTCGTGCGTTGGTGCGGCACCTGCGAGAACTGCACGAACGATCTGAGCTACCGCTGCACTCAACGACACACGCTCGTGCGAGCAGCAGGCGACGCACCACGCTTGCGCCGAGCCGACGGCACGGCAGTGACGGCCGCCATGGGCACCGCCGCATTTGCCGAATACGCCTTGATCCACGAGAACCAACTTGTGGTCGTGCCTGAGGCACTGCCGTTCGCGCAGGCGGCCCTGCTCGGCTGCAGCACGATCACCGGGGCCGGCGCCGTGCTCAACACCGCGACCGTCTCACCTGGCGACAGTGTCGCGGTTATCGGTTGCGGCGGCGTCGGCCTGAACGTGCTCTCCGGTGCGCTCCTCGCGCAGGCCGGCACGATCATCGCAATCGACACCCAGCCCGCCAAGCTTGAGTTGGCGCGTGAGTTCGGTGCCACACATGTCGTCGATGCCAGCCAGGGCGATCCGGTGCAGGCCGTCCGCGAAATCACCGGTGGCGGGGCGAAGCATGTGTTCGAAGTCGTGGGGATCGAAGCCACCACCCTTCAGGCCGTGCGCATGACCGCAACCGGCGGCACGGCCTACCTCGTCGGGCTCCATCGCCCCGGGAGCACAACAACCCTCGACATGATGGCTGATGTGCTCGCGCCGCAACGCACCATTGTTGGCGTGTATATGGGCTCGGCTGACATCCGAGTCGACATTCCCCGCTACGCCGAGCTCTATCTCGACGGGAAATTGAACCTCGACAGTTTGATCTCGCGTCAGATCAAACTGTCGGAGATCAACGATGGGTTCGATGAGATGCGTCGCGGCTCGGCCGCACGCAGTGTCATCACCGCCTGGGACTAGCCGAGCGAGCCGCCCGAACCGAACGCCCCTGCGGCGCCGACCGGAGCACACTTCCGCACACGCCAGGTCAAGGAGGCAATCAGACTCGGGGCAGTCCCAACTCGCTCTTACTCGTGCATACTCCGGCTTGCTCCTGCATGTTCGGCCATACGTCGTCCTTGTTCCGGGGCATAACCGGGGCATTGCGCGAACCCTGCGCGGAGGAACCGACCGCCTCCACCCGCACGAGTCATCCATGATCGTCGCCGCTTCCCTGACGTAGCGCGTCGACCATGGCGTGAAGGCCCAAGGTGTCCAGGCGGTCGAGGATGTCGTCAGGTGTCATGGGGGGTCGTTTGCGGTGTGCCGCCATCTCTGCGATGACGCGGCCGAGCTCGATCGGGTAGGTGCCGGCCAGTTCGCCGAACAGGTCTCCTGGGTGCAGGACTCGGCAGGTCGGTCCGACGTCCGCGGCGGGGAAGTCGGCGACGTTGCTGGTGAGCAGGACGTCGGCGCGCCCGCCTCGCGCGGCGGCGGCGTGGACGTGGTCGCCGGGGTCGGGTCCGGTCATCTCCGCGACGAGGTCCTGATAAGCGGCGGGATCGATCCGACCCGCCGGAGCGGTGGCCCGCACCTGCGCGCCGAAGACGGCGGCGTTCGCAGCGCTCAGTCCCTTGCGCTCGACCAGGACGCGTTCAACCTCCGCGAGGGACTCATCGGTCCAGGCCAGGTCGAACAGGCCAATCTCGACGCTGCGCAGCACGAGGTCGGCCAGCACGACCGGGTACCAGACGTTGGTATCGACGAAGACGAGCATCAGAGGGCGGCGGGCAGGATCAGTACTCGGCGCCGGCGTCGACGAGGGTGTCGATCGTCACCCCAATGCGGTCTGCGCCCGCCCGTCGGGATGCCTCGAGTTCCAGGACGTCAACGACGCGAACCACGCGGTGCCTGCTGCCGGGCTTGAACTGCGCGGCAAGTCGCCCGTCGGCGATCAGCTTGTCCACGAACTGACGGGAGACACCAAGCAGTTCACCTGCCTCCCGGGGGGTGACCACATCGTTCACGCGTGCCAGCACGACCCCGTCGGCAAGCAGGCCCGTGATCAGCTCCTCGACCACGCTGCGCCCCTCCGCGCTGCGCAACCTCCCGAGCACCGAGCGCAGGACCTGCGCATCGTGGGACAACTCCTCAATGGGCGTCCCGGACGTCACGTGCACCGACACCGTCATGCCCGGCACCCTACGCCTATCTGCCATAACAGCAACCATGTGATACGCCGGACGGTGACCGATCCGGACGACGTGGACCAGGAGCACGTTGTCGAGGACCTCGTACACGATCCGATAGTCGCCGACGCGGACCCGGTACACCGAGTCCTCACCCTGCATCGCGACGCAGTTGGGCGGCCGAGGATTGCCAGCGAGAAGATCGAGGGCGGCGCGGATCCGCTGCTGCTCGCGACGCTCGAGGGACGCCAGTGACCGCTCGGCCCGGCGCGCAAGCTTGACCTCGTACGCCTCGGTCACGACAGGCCGAGGTCAGCCTTGACCTGCTCCCACGGGATGTAGTCGTCCTCGTCCCGAGCGATCGCCAATTCGGCACGGTCGAGAGCTTCCTCTGCGTCCTCGAGCAACTTCTCGAACACGACCGGATCGACGACGACGGCGACCGGACGCCCCCGTCTGGTCAGGTACACCGGTTCGCCGGTGCGCTGCGCGCTGTCGATCACCTCAGCTAGGTGCTCACGGGCCTCGCTCACCGCCATCTCCGTCATGTACGAATCGTACAACATTCGGCCGTTGGTCGACAGCCGCCGCGAATCAGACCGCACCGTCCTGGCAAAGCAAGTTCATGCATTGCCGTTCGTCACCCACGCGGTCAGCGGCCTGGGACGAACGATCGACGTGTACAGCGAACTCGCGCCCGACTCCACGATCGGGCAAGGCCTTGCGGTACGCGGAGAGACCGCCAGGACCTCCAGTGACGAGGCGCAGGCATGGCTGAACGACATCGGGCATTCGGTCCGAGGAAACGGACGAACCGGACCCCTTGACGGGTCCCCCAAAGCGCCGTCACCTGTTGCAGCGCAACGGATTTCGGCTGGGGGCCGCCTCGGGGAACCGTTGCTGCGCTCCTCCCCACCCCGGACCTACGCATTACGAGCGCACTCACGGTTAGGGGTATTCGTTTAGTACCAACGGTTTTGAGTCCGTTTCGGTACGGCAAGTTCCGGGTTAATCGAGG
>CAJAKT010000222.1 GCA_903940375.1 uncultured bacterium
CGGCTCTGCAGGCATTGCTCCGCGCGGCGCGCGATGTGCTGGGTGATCCCGGTGCGGCCTGGGATCCGCTGGAACTGCAGGCGATCGTCGTTGCGCCCTACGACGAACCGACGCGCAGAGTGGTGGCCGACCGGCTGAACAACCGCTGGGAGGCTGCGCAGGAGGTTGTTCGGCAGCTTCGAGGTGTCGACGCGACGCAGGAGGAGGCGTTCAGCGACGATGCCGCGGCCCTGCACATCATCGCTGTCGGACTGGGGCTTGCGATGCTGGCGCCCCTGTCGGAGCGATGGAGCGATGCGCGGTCATGGACGGCGCTCGCTGCCCGGCTGCTGGAGGCACTCGTCGCCGTCGACACCGAGGAAGGCGAGGGTGAGCATGCGCGATGGCGTGCGCGTGTGACGATGCCGGGCACGCCGTCGGCGATGGCACGACTGCTGCGCGTGTTGTCGCTCCTCGACGTGCATGTGGTCAGCCTCTTCACGGCGCAACTCGGTGGTGGTCGGCAGCTCGTCGACCTGTTCCTCTCTGCACCGACCGATGTCGATCGAGCGACCCTCGTGCACGGCATGTCTTCCGTCGCTTCCGACGTGATCCTTGCTCGCGGGATCGACGACGACGCAGACGATGTCGCCACCCGGGTCCTGCATCTGAGCACTCGCCTGGCGCAGAATCCCGAGGCGGCCCCGAAAGCCGCGGCGGATCTCGTCCTGGCAGACGAGTGGGAGGTCACGACCGCTGCCGAGGGCGACGACGATTCGGCCTTCGTGCTGAGGCTGCAGTGGACGCCGGAGGTCCACGTGATCCTGCGACGCACCCGTGCCCCCTTCACCCGGACGGAGCAGAGGCGGGCATCCGCGCTCCTATCCCTTGTCGCCGCTCTTTCGGAGGCACGCGGGGAGCCCGATGGCTTCGGCTGGCGCGAGACTCTGGCCGACGGCAGGCCCGTCACTGTTCGTCTCGGTCGTCCGCACGACACCGAGGGTGTGGAGGCCCTGCACGAGCGCTGCACGCCGGAGTCGCGCTACCAGCGCTACTTCACGCCGATGAATGAGTGGCGCGAGGACAATCTCCGTCGCATCTCCGGCGGCCATCGTGGCGCGACGCTGGTGGTCACTGACATTCGCGAGGAGATCATCGCCCTGGGCAATGTCTTCCCGCTCGGGCCACAGTCGACTGACACTGCTGAGATCGCGGTCATTGTCGATGACGCCTGGCACGGTTCAGGTGTGGGCATGGTGCTGACGATGCGCCTCGTCGATGTGGCCAGACGGATGGGCTTCACCGAGCTGATCGCCTACGTGCTGGCCGACAACCGCGCGATGCGAGGGCTGCTGGAGGCGACCGGATTGGCCTGGGTGCCGAGCTCTGAGCACGATCTCGGATCGTCTGTCGTCAGCCTGGCTGCGCGTATCTAGGCGAGCGCGTCAGGGCGACTCGAGGGCGTCGCGGATCGGCACGAGCTTCGCGACCGATTCGGCGAGCTCGTCGGCAGGGTCAGACCCGGCGACGATGCCGCAACCAGCGAATGAGCGGACCTGCCCGAGCTCGGAGTCGATCGTGGCGCAGCGCAGGGCGATGCCGAACTCGCCGTCGCCATGCCGGTCGAACCAGCCGACGGGGCCGGCGTATCGCCCGCGATCCATGCCCTCGATCTCACGGATGACCGACAGTGCCCGCTCGGTGGGGGTGCCGCACACCGCGGCGGTGGGATGCAGGGAGGCGGCGAGGGCCAGCACGGTGGCGGAGTCGGCCAGCCGTCCGGTGACATCGGTGGCGAGGTGCTGCACATTCGCCAGTTCGAGCACGTGCGGATGGCTGGGGACGTCGAGATCGGTGCAGTGCGCAGCGAGTGCCTTCGCCACGGAGTGCACGGCGTACTCGTGCTCCTCGGTGTCCTTGTCGCTGCTGAGCAGCGCGCGGGCGAGACCGGCGTCGGTGCGGTCGTCGCCGCGGCGTCGGACCGTGCCAGCGAGGACGCGACTGGTGACGAGGTCGCCGGTGCGGCGGACGAGCAGCTCGGGAGTCGCACCAATGAGATCACCGACGCTGAAGGTCCAGCAGGAGGGGTACGAGTCAGCAAGCCGAAGGAGCAGGTGGCGGCGGTCCAGCGGTCCCTCGACATTGGCGACCACGTCGCGCGCGAGCACGACCTTGTCGAGCTCGCCGGCCTTGATCCGGCGGACTGCTTCGGCGACCGACTGCTGCCATTCGATGGTGCTGCGGCTGCCCTCCGACCAGGTCAGGGAGTCGGGCCGTTCCGGCACCGATACCGGCGGCAGGGCAGGTCGCATCCCGGGTTCGCGGCCGATGACGGTGACCCATGCCTGGCCGGCACGACGTCCGACGATCACCTGCGGAACGATCACGATCGAGGAGCCGTTCTCCGGATCGAATGAGAACGAGCCGAAGGCAACCGGTCCGGTGCCGGGCATGCTGACGGTGTCGTCGATCTCAAGTGACGCGCACAGAGTCGACCACCAGCGCTGGGTGCGGCTGAACCGCTCGTTGCCGCGGACCTCCAGCCGGGCGGCGACGCCCCAGCCGATCAGTCCCTCTCCGCCCCGTACCCAGGCGACCGGATCGGCCTGCGGCAGCCGAGCGAGCAGCTCGACGGGATCGGCTATGGGTCGGGTGGTGACGAACATCCGCTCAGTCGAGGGCTCTGCTCCGAGGGGAGCGGGCGCCGCGGACGAGGTCACCCGCAGAGCCTAGGGCGACTCCGGTCGGGCGGCACACTCGAAGGGGTGGAAGGATCGCGCCGTGTCCCGCGCTGATCTCGACAAGGCCCCTACTGACGTCGCGGCGATGTTCGACGATGTCGCTGAGCGCTATGACCTGACGAATGATGTCCTGGCCCTCGGCCAGACCCGCCGCTGGCGCACGGCCGTCCTCGAGGCGGTTGCCCCCCGGCCCGGGGAGCGGATCCTTGATCTCGCGGCTGGCACCGGGACGTCGAGTGTGCCCTTCTCGAAGGCCGGTGCCGTCGTCGTGCCGACCGACTTCTCCCTGGGCATGCTGCAGGTGGGCAAGCGCCGCCAGCCCTTCCTTCCCTTCGTGGCGGGCGACGGCATGAACCTGCCCTTCCGCGACGATGCCTTCGACGCGGCGACGATCTCGTTCGGGCTGCGCAACATCAATGACCGGATGGCCGGGCTGCGGGAGCTGCTGCGGGTGGTGCGACCCGGTGGCCGCCTGGTCGTCTGCGAGTTCTCGTCACCCACCTGGTCGCCGTTCCGGACCGTCTACAGCGAGTACCTGATGAAGGCCCTGCCGGCCGTCGCCCGACGCACGTCGTCCAACCCCGATGCCTACGTCTACCTCGCCGAATCGATCCGTGCCTGGCCCGATCAGGAGGCACTTGCGGCCGACCTGGTCGCCTGTGGATGGGGCCGTGTCCAGTGGCGGAATCTGTCCGGCGGGATCGTCGCCCTGCACCGCGCTGTCCGCCCCGACGGGGTGTAACGGTGCTGCCGCCCGCCCACTATGCTTTCGACGGTCGTGAAGTGATTCACAAATGCGCAAACCGTGAGGAGATCCGGGCTTGAACGTCTACACCCCGATCCTCGTTCTTGGCCTGCTGGCCCTGCTCTTCGCCGTGTTCTCCGTGACCGCGGCGTCGTTCACCGGGCCCAAGCGGTACAACCGTGCCAAGTACGACGCCTACGAGTGCGGTATCGAGCCGACACCCCAGCCCATCGGTGGCGGACGCTTCCCGGTGAAGTACTACCTGACCGCGATGCTCTTCATCGTGTTCGACATCGAAATCGTGTTCCTGTACCCGTGGGCGGTGGCGTTCGACCAGCTGGCGATGTTCGGCCTGATCGAGATGTTCCTGTTCATCATCACCGTCCTCGTCGTCTACGCCTATGTGTGGCGTCGGCGCGGACTCGAGTGGGACTGACGGAGTAGCGAATGGGACTCGAGGAAGCACTGCCGTCCGGCGTCCTTCTCACCACGGTGGAGAAGTTCGCTGGCTACGCCCGTAAGGGCTCGCTGTGGCCGGCGACCTTCGGTCTGGCCTGCTGCGCCATCGAGATGATGGCCGCGGGCGGCCCGCGATTCGACATCGCCCGGTACGGCATGGAGGTCTTCCGGGCCTCGCCGCGCCAGGCCGACCTCATGATCGTTGCGGGTCGCGTGAGCCAGAAGATGGCCCCCGTCCTGCGCCAGATCTACGACCAGATGCCCAATCCGAAGTGGGTCATCTCGATGGGTGTCTGCGCGTCGAGCGGCGGCATGTTCAACAACTACGCGATCGTCCAGGGTGTCGATCACGTCGTGCCCGTCGACATCTACCTGCCGGGCTGCCCGCCGCGTCCGGAGATGCTCTTCGACGCAATCCTCAAGCTGCACGACAAGATCCAGGACACCAAGCTTGGTGCGAATCGACGCGAGGAGGTCCTCGAGCTGGAGGCCGCCGCGCTCGTCGCCCCGGCCACGCTCGAGATGAAGGGCCTCATGCGATGAGCGAGGCATCCGTTCCCGCGGTGCCGGATGGCGTTCGCGAACTCGACATCATCGGTGTCCGCCATGGCGCTTTCGGCGCGGTTGGCGGCGGCGATACCAGTGGCTTCGGCGGCCTCGTCGAGCCGATCGTGCTGCCCGGTCCGTCGTTGCGGCCGTTCGGCGGCTGGTTCGACGAGATCTCCGATGAGATCGAGCTCTCGCTTGAGGCACGCGGACTTCCTGCGCACGAGGCGATCGAGAAGGTGGTCGTCTACCGTGACGAGATCACCTACCACGTGCGTCGCGATCATCTGGTTGCCTTCGTCACCGCGCTGCGCGACGAGCCGGGTCTGCGATTCGAGCTCTGCCTCGGCGTCAATGGCGTGCACTACCCGCACGAGACCGGACGTGAGCTGCACGGTGTGTACCCGTTCCTGTCGATCACGCATAACCGGCGAGTCCGTGTCGAGGTATCGGTGCCTGACGGCGATGCGTGGATCCCGTCGATCATCGCCGTGTACCCCACCAATGACTGGCATGAGCGCGAGACCTGGGACTTCTTCGGGATCGAGTTCCCCGGCCACCCCTCGTTGACCCGCATCATGATGCCCGACGACTGGCCCGGTCATCCGCAGCGCAAGGACTACCCCCTGGGCGGCATCCCCGTCGAGTACAAGGGCGGCACCATCCCGCCCCCGGATCAGCGGAGGTCGTACAACTGATGTCGACCGACAACGTCACCTACTCGAGCGCGGATGCGCA
>CAJAKT010000223.1 GCA_903940375.1 uncultured bacterium
CGCCCGCTGACCGAGCAGCGCTGGCTGCTGCGGTTCGGCGGTCCGGCCGATGGCGAACTCGTCGCCACGCAGACCGGCCGGGCGGCCGGCCCCTGGCCGACCGTCTGAAACACCCCGCGAGCGGCCAGTTGTGGGGGTCGCCGACGCGTTTTGAACCCCCACAACTGGCCACTCGCGGGGTGTTGGGGGGGTGTGCCCGTCAGCCGTCGATGATCTTCTTCGCCAGGCTGGCCGGCAGCGCCGCGTAGCCCGCCGACTCGCGAGCGAAGTCACCCGTCCCGTGCGTGATGCTGCGGATGTCGATCGCGTAGCGCGAGATCTCGACCTCGGGCACGTCGGCGACCACCTGTGAGCGTCCGCCCGGCAGCGACGTGGTGCCACGGATCTGTCCGCGCCGCGTCGACACGTCGGCGATGACGGAGCCGACATGGTCGTCAGGAACGTCGACAGTGAGCGTGACGATGGGCTCGAGCAGGTTGATGGTCACCTTGCTGGCGGCATCCTTCAGGGCCAGTGCACCGGCACTCTGGAAGGCCATGTCGGATGAGTCGACGGTGTGGAACTTCCCGTCGAGCAGGGTGACCCGGATGTCGACGACGGGGTAGCCGGCCGCAACTCCCAGGGCCATCTGCTGGCGAACACCCTTCTCGACGGAAGGGATGTAGTTGCGGGGGATGGCGCCACCGACGATCTTGTCGACGAACTCGAGTCCCGAGCCTGCGGGCAGCGGTTCGACGTTGATCTCGACCACGGCGTACTGGCCATGGCCGCCGGACTGCTTGACGAGCCTGCCGAGACCGCTGGCCGGTCCGGGGAATGTCTCTCGCAGGGAGGCGCGCATCTCGGTCGCATCGACCTCGACGCCGTAGCGGGTCTTGATGCGGTCGACGACGAGGTCGGCATGTGCCTCGCCCAGCGTCCACAGCACGATCTGGCCCGTCTCCTCCGGATGCTCGATCCGCAGGGTCGGGTCCTCTGCCGCGATGCGCGAGAGCGCGGTGCCGAGCTTGTCGTCGTCGCCGGCGCTGTGCGCGGTGATGGCCACCGGCAGCAGCGGCAGCGGCATGTGCCACTGCTCCATCAGCAGGGGCAGGTCCGGTGACGACAACGTGTCGCCGGTCTCGGCGCGGGTCAGCTTGCTCACCGCGACGATGCTCCCGGCAATGGCCTGCGGCACATCGGTGTACTGGTTGCCGAGCATCGACGTGAGATGGCCGACACGCTCGTCGACGTCGTGGTCCTCGTGGCCCGATCCGTCGCCGAAATGCCCTGAGACGTGCACGGGGGCATCGCTGACGAGGGTGCCCGAGAACACGCGGACGATCGACACCTTGCCGACGTACGGATCGCTGGTGGTCTTGATGACCTCGGCGCACAGCGGACCGGCGGGATCAGCGGTCAGAGGCGTGGTGGCGGAGCCGTCGGTACGTGTCACCGTCGGGAGCGGGTGCTCGACGGGTGACGGGAAGGCGCGCACGATCAGGTCCAGGATCAGCTCCGAACCCACGTTCGCCGCCGTGACGGCATGGCCCATGACGGGATGGAAGTGTCCGCGGGCGACGGCGCGCTCGAGATCGGTGGTGAGGAGATCGATATCGACGTGCTCACCGCCGATGAAGCGGTCCATGAGCGATTCGTCCTCGGACTCGGTGATCACGCCCTCGATCAGTGCACTGCGGGCGGTGTCCACGAGACTGCGGTGCTCGTCCTCGGCCGGCCGCACGGTCACATTGCCCGTGGTCCAGTCCCACATCTCCTCGTCGAGCAGGTCGATGAAGCCGGCCACCGTTGCGTCATCGCCATGCAGGGGGAGGAACAGCGGCAGGATGCCGCCTCCGCCGGTGAAGACGCGCTGGCACACGGCGACGGTCTCGTCGAAGTCGGCGCGCTCCTTGTCGAGGTTCGTGACGACGACCGCACGCGGCATCGAGACGGCTTCGCACTCATCCCACAGGCGCGCTGTGCTCGCGTCGATGCCATCGACGGATGACACGACGAACAGGGCAGCGTCTGCGCCGCGAAGTCCGGCCCGAAGTTCGCCGGTGAAATCGGCGTATCCGGGGGTGTCGATCAGGTTGACGACGGTGTCCTTCCACGCGATCGACGCAACCGCGAGGTTGACGGACCGCTTCTGGCGCACCGCGACGGGGTCGTAGTCGCCCACCGTGGTGCCGTCGACGATGGCACCACGACGCGTCGTCGCCCCTGCGGCATGCAGGAGCGACTCCATCAGCGAGGTCTTTCCCGAGCCGGCCGGACCAACGAGTGCGACATTGCGTATCCGGTCCGGCGCCGTCGCGGTGGGGGCGGCCCCTGGTTTCCTGTCCGTGCGCTTGTCAGCCATGTGCTGGGCTCCTTAGTCGACTTCCGGCAAGCCTCTACCCTGCTCGCCGTCCGAAGCAACCGGACCGCCGCATGCTGCCGCGGGGCGAGGACGGCCGATAGCATCGTCGTCGTGCTGAACAACCCAGCAGCCCGCAAGGCCGTCAGCGGCCTGGTCGAGCCGCCCGCCCGTCTGCTGCTGCGGATGCACGTGTCGCCGGATGCCGTGACCCTGGTCGGTACCGCTGGTGCGGTGACCGTCGCGCTGGTCTGCCTGCCGCAGGGCTGGTTCGTCGTCGCCGTCATCCTGCTTGCGCTGCTGACATTGAGCGACCTGCTCGACGGCACCATGGCGCGGATGGCGGGCACGTCCGGTCCGTGGGGGAATTTCCTCGACGCCACCCTTGACCGGCTGTCCGACGGGGCAATCTTCGGCGGGCTCGCCCTGTACGGGGCCTTCAACGGACAGCCATGGATCACGGCTGCGGCCACCCTGGCCCTGGTCACCGGACAGGTGACGTCGTACTCCAAGGCCCGTGCCGAGGCCGTCGGCGCCACCGCCAATGTGGGCATCGCTGAGCGCGCGGAGCGACTGCTGATCGTCGCCTTCGCCGCGCTGCTCACCGGCTTCGGCGTTCCGTACATCCTGCCTGCGGCCCTGTGGCTGCTCGGCGCCCTCGGACTCGTGACCATCGCGCAGCGCATCCGGACCGTTCGTGCGCAGTTGCGCCCCGTGCCGCCCGTCGAGCCGCATGAGTGACGCGGGTCCCGCGCGGAAACGGAAGCCGGTGGCGGTTGTCAGCGATGCTGCGACCGAGTGGGCATTCGCCTTCGGCTGGAGCATCGTCCGCCACCTCCCGGCCCGGGCCGCCTACGCGACCTTCGACCGAGCGGCCGATCTGATCTGGCGAAAGCGCGGCGAG
>CAJAKT010000224.1 GCA_903940375.1 uncultured bacterium
ATCGTCTGTGCCGCTGAGAAGGGCGCCGGCGTCAATCACCAGGCCGATCTCGACTGTGACACTGGCGGCGCCCGTGGCGGTTTCACCCGGCGTACCGCAGACCGCATCGAGGAGTGCCTGCACGCGGAGCTGCCCCAGGGTGGCTCCGCATTCGACTGACGTGACGCGAGCGCGGGCATCGAGAGCGGCGTGCAGTCGGGCAGCGTGCTCGATCGGCAGGCGCGCCACCAGTACCGCGAGACCGTCTTCCTCGGGGTAGAGATGGACGTTGACGGATTGGAGCGCCAGGCGCCGGCGCCGCTCCTGCCCGTCGGCATCGATAGCCAGCACCACTCGACGAGCAAGGCGGCGGGTGCTGGCGGGTGTCGCGGATGCCGCATGCGGCAGAACACGATCCTGGAGCCGGGCGCAGGAGGCGGTGAAGGCCGCCGGTTCGTCGTGATCGAGCCGCTGCGCCTCTTCGGCGATGGCTCGCGCGTGTGCGGAGGTGATGCTCCCCCGACACAGGGCGGCGGCGGTCTGCGCGAGAGGGCCAGCGAGCAGTCGGGCGGTCAGGATCTGGTCGCTAATGACGTTCGGGGAACGCCGTAGGGCCGCGGCTAGCTCATCCCTCACCTCGTCCACCAGGGTGAAGCTGCGCTCGGCGTCGTCCTGCCGGCTCAGGACCGTGACAACTCGCTCGTGGCGCTCGACCCCGACTGCGACCACGAGAGCGCGCGCCTCCAGTGCGGCCAGCTGGGACTGCGCGCGCTGCAGTTCGACGAGGTAGTCGATCGCACGATCGGGGGTAAGGGTCTCCGGCTCGACCTCGAGGAGCGTGGGCGGATCGGCCGCGACGGCGGCCATCCACAGTTCCCAGTCTTCGGGCACGGCTGCGTCGATCAGCGACCCGGGGGCCCAATCGATGCCGTTGCGCATGCCTCGACACTACGTCGGGGGTCTGACATTCGGGAGGTCGGAACGCCAGCGCGGCTTGGGGCCAACGCCGCTGGCGGATTTCACGGGAACCCTGTGTGGGCGTACCATCGAAGTGAGCATTCATTGGCTCGTCGTTTGATAACTGAACATGGGGGTGAACGGTTTCGACGGGCAGATGTCTTGACCGGAGAAGCGTGTCGAGAATCCAGGGTGATCTCGTTAAGAATCCTTGGAAAAACAATAACTGCCAATAACAAGCAGTCAGCTGAGTCCTACGCCCTCGCGGCGTAGTACATAGATCAGCCGTCAGCCCAATGCGTCCCCGAGTTGGGGTCTGACGTCGCTAGGGGACTCACCAAGCGCTCCGGTTACGGGAGCGGGCGGAAAAGCAAACAGTAACTGGGCCGCCCAATACAGTGCCGCACGAAGCATTGGGGCCGAGAAGCGATAGCGCGGCTACACACGTAGAAGTACGGAAGAGGCCTGCACGGACCCGGGTTCGATTCCCGGCACCTCCACAATGTTGATGGCCCAGGGGTGTTCCCCTGGGCCATCAATATTGTTGGGAGCAGATTCGTCGGGAATCGGGAGGAGATCGCCGTTAGGCGATTGACGGATCCCGGCACCTCCACAATGGGCGGTTAGTTGAAAGAGCGTCCCACCAGTTCGATAAGCCGAGCCAACGCGCGGGCTGCGGGCTGCGGTCGGCGATCGGGTGACGCTGACCTCACCGTCGACGGGTGAGGTCACCCTCCTGCTACAGCGAGTAGTGCTCGAACGATCCGGGACCGTCCATGTGAGGGCCGACGACATCGATGAACTGCTGTAGCGCGGGCGAGTTCCAGAAGACCACCTTGTGGTGCTCGATCGTCTCCCAGCGGGCCAGGAACATGAATCGGTTGGGGTTCTCGATTCCCCACCCGTAGGGCGTGTAGCCGAGGAAGCCCTCGGACGGCCCGATGATGTGCTCCGCTGCGTAGGCCATGTCGCGTTCGAAGTCCTCCTTGTGGCCGGGGAGCACGTCGATGAGGCCGAGTTCAGTAACCATGGCTGCAGATTAGCGACGGCAGGGGGCCTCGCAGGGGGTGTTTGGCATCATGAATTCGTCCGCCTTCGCAGGATGAGCAAGGACCCTTGTCGTTTTGGGTATCTCAATGAAAGAGCGCGTTGATGCGCCTCGCATGAGCACATCCCACGTGATCACCGGCGGGTAGCTCTTCGGCTTGAGGACTTTCACGGCTAGTACCCACGGAGTTCGCAGGAGATGTCCACCCGACGATCGCGGTAGCGATCACGCACCGCGACCCGTTGGATACTCGATGTCACGACACCTGACATTCCGTGTGACGTGAGGAACGCCTGAACCGCTGATGCACGCTTGATCGCGAGTGATCTATCCAGCGCCGTCGCACCCTGCGAGCGCAGCGCACCCGTCACACGCGCACTCACCGACTGGCCCCTAGGCACCTGAGCGACCATCGCCAGCAGCGATCGCCTCGCCTTGCTCGTCAGGGTCGCCGACTTGTAGCCAAAGTAGATGCGGCTACCGACTGCCTTAGCGCTTGGCGAATTCGCAGCCGCGACCTTCACGCCCAGGGACAGGCTTCGCACGACTCGATCCCTCGTGAAGCCATTGATCTGGAGGGTGTCCGTGCCAACAGACATGCCATCTGGAACAGCCACTGATCCGGAGATGTCTCCGATTCGATCGGTCATCAGTGAGCCCAGGTGCACGGAGCGGGACATGAGGTACACCCGCACCTGGGAGAGCTCATCGAAACCTGAACCCGTCACGTCGATTCGACTCCCCGCCGTCACTGTGAGGATGCCTCCCGGTGACAGCGTCCTGGGCGTTCCGTCAACCTTGCGTACCACCAAACTGAGATTCCAGCCCGTGCCGATGACATCGAGACCGGTGCTCGTCGAGTTCGCTTCGATACGAACCGGCACTGGTTGCCCGTCGACCGTGACGATCTGGGCCCCGAGAGTGAGGCCGCCGTTCTCGACGATGGGGTCGAGGGAGCGCACCTTCACGACCGTGAGAACAGGGGCGGCAACAGGTGATCCAGTCGAGGATGAGGATGCCGCTGCTGCGACCGGAGGAGCTGCGATCACGAACACTTTCACCGAGTCGCCCGCCTGGTGGGTGGACGTAGCAGCGGCCTCGGCCTGCAGAGTGCACGATCCGGCCGCGTCGAACGTGACGATAGGAAGGATCGGATCAGCGATGGCGCAATGCGTGAGACCGGCATCGATCACCGAGTAGGTGATCGCACCCCCATCGGAACCGACAGCGGCTGTCATGGTGAGCGGGCTCGCTGTCGAGAACGCGCCAGCTGTCGGGTTCCAGGCCACCGACTGAACTGCAGGCATCACCTCGAAGGAGCGCCTGACGGTCGATGCCCCGAGGACGTTGCCGTCACCTGTCTGGTCCGCATCGATGACGCAGGTGCCGGGCAGGAGCATCGTGATGGACTGGCCAGCGGCCGAGCAGATGGTCGGCGAGGCGGTCGAAAGCGAGACAGCGAGGTTCGAATCGCTCGATGCGGCAACGGTGAAGGGGGTCGCCGAGAACTCCCGATCCGAAGGCGCCGTGAAGCTGATCGACTGGGTTCCCCTGCCGGTGACCGTCACGGTGACTTCCGCACTGCTTGTCTGCAGGTAATTGGTGCTCGCCGCCTTGTATGCCGTGATCCCGCATGTGGTGCCGACGTCGCCGGTCGTGCGCAATTCCTCTGCCACGATGCTGCAACCGGCAGTGCCGGCGCCGGTCACTGCATAGGTCACCGCACCGGTTCCCGCACCACCCGTGTTTGTGAGAGCCACTGGAGTGCCGAACGTGATCGCGGGCGAGGTGACGGCGAGGGTCGGCTGCACGGCCTTGGCAGCCACGGTGATCGTCTGCGGATCACTGTGACGCGCGAGATTGTCGGTGTCATCAGCCTTCGTCGCCTTCACCGTGCACGTGCTTCCGACATCGCCTGACGATGTCAACTGCGTCCCTGTCACAGAGCAGTTCGCAGTGCCTGCATCAACAACCGAGTAGCTGACGGCGCCGGTGCCCGAGCCTCCTGATGACGTCAGGGTGTGCGCCGAGCCGAAGGTCTTCTCTGTTGACGAGGTCATCGTCACGGCAGAGGTCTGGGCCCGTGCCGCGAATGTCACAGTGGTCACCGTTGATGAAGCGGCCCGGTAATTCGTATCCAACGTCTTGGTAACCGTCACCGTGCACGCGCCCGCGCCAGTGCTTGTCAAGGACGTCGCGCTCGCAAGGGAGCAACCTGCGGTGCCCGCTGAGGTCACTGAGTAAGTGACCGCACCCGATCCAGAGCCACCTGAGGACGTCAGTGGGAGTGCCGTTCCATATGTGCCAAGAGTCGACGTCAACGATAGGGCCGCCTGACTCGCCTTACCGACACTCACGGTGGTGGCAGCCGACGATGCCGAGTTGTAGTTGTCGTCGGCCGCCTTGGTGGCCGTCACCGTGCAACTTCCTACCGTCGTCACCGCCAGAGTGGTTGCGGACGCCAGGGAACAGCCCGCTGTCCCCGCGGAAGTCACCGCATAGCTCAATGCGCCTGTTCCTGAGCCCCCACTCGAGGCGAGGGACAGAACCGCCCCGTACGTCGCAGACGTCGAGCTGAGCGTCAGGGTCGATTGCGCACCCATGGCCACAGCCACAACAAGGGTGGCGGTTCCCTCGCCAGCACTGTTCGAGGCCCCGATGGTCACGTTGAAGGTGCCGGCCACCGTTGGTGTGCCAGTGATTTCGCCATTCGAGGGATTGATCACCAGCCCAGCGGGTAGGCCGGAGGCGCTGTAGGAGGTTGGCGTGTTGGTGCCACTGACCGTGTACGTCGACATGGCTGCACCTACCGTGGCCGACCTGGTGAGAGCGGAGTTCACGACAGGCGGAACCGTGATGTAGGCGTACACCGAGTTGTTGGCGTTATTGCCACCTGGCCCGTACACCACGACGCTCACCGTTCCTGCGGCGTGCGAGGGCCGGTAGACGCGCATGGAGGTGTCGCTGTCGACCACGAAATTCGGTGAGTATCTGTAGGTGCCACCGAATGACACGCTGGTGGCACCCGTGAATCCCGTCCCGGTCAACGTGACCCAGCTCCC
>CAJAKT010000225.1 GCA_903940375.1 uncultured bacterium
AGTACTGCATCGACAACGCCTGGGGCTAAGCCTCCAGCGTTGAGCTAGCAATGACGCGGGGCGGCAATCACGTGATTGCCGCCCCGCGTCATTGCTAGCTCAACGCTGGAGGCTTAGCCCCAGGCGTTGTCGATGCAGTACTGCGCGGACTCCTGCGGAGCCGAGGTGACCGTGTCCTGCGGGTCATCGGTGCACAGGGTGACGCCGGTGTCGAAGAACTGGCCGTTGGCCGAGGTGTTCTCCGGGGCAGCGCCGCCGTCAGCGATCGCCTTGATGGCCTCGACGCCGAGCGCCGCCATCTTCAGCGGGTACTGCTGCGAGGTGGCCTGGATCTGGCCAGCCTTGACACCCTCGACGCCAGCGAGGCCGCCGTCAACGGAGACCACGAAGACGTCCTTGCCGATGGTCTTGCCAGCGGCCTCAAGGGCCGGGACAGCACCGAAGGCGGTGGGCTCGTTGATCGTGTAGACCACGTTGATATCGGGGTTCTTGGCCAGGCAGTTCTCCATGCCCGTCTTGCCGCCGGCCTCATTGGCGCCGGTGGCCTCGAGGCAGACGATCTCGTAGTCGCCACCCTTGCCGGTGGTGTACGTGCCGGTTGCTGCGGGGCTCGTCATGTCCTCAAGCGTCGGCACCTCGATGCCCATGCCCTTGAGGAAGCCGTTCGCACGGCAGTAGTCGACGGAGACCACGCGGTCGTTGAAGATGACGAGCTCTGCGATGACAGCCTTCTCGCCGTTCAGCTTGCCTGCGGCCCACTGGCCGATGGCCTCGCCCGCGAGGCAGTTGTCGGTCGCGAAGGTGATGTCGACGACGTCCGGCGGATCAGTCGGGGTGTCGAGCGCGATGACGTAGAGGCCCGCTGCGCGAGCCTTGCTGATGGCGTCATTGACATTGACCGACATCGGCGTGATGAGGATGCCTGCCTGGCCCTGAGCGATCGCGTTCTCAATGAGCTCGATCTGGCCTGCATCGTCGCCCTCTTCCTTGCCCGAGCCGACCGTGAGGTCGACACCGGAGGCAGCGGCCGCCGTCTTGGCGCCTTCCTGCATCGCAACGAAGAACGGGTTCGTGGAGTCCTTGGTGATCAGCGAGACGGCAACAGCGCCGCCGGCCGGAGCCTCGGAAGCCATCGGTGCCTCGGAGGCCGGAGCAGCGGCCGAGGAGGCCGGAGCAGCAGCAGAGGACTCGCTGGACGAGGAGCCGGAGCTACACGCCGCGAGGGTCACGGCAACAACGCCGGTCACTGCAACAGCAGCAACGAGGCGGCCGCGGGACTTGCGGTTCGTCATGGTTTTCCCTTCGAAGGGTGGGTGGGTGTGACCCGAGGGTCGCCTGCCATGTCTATTCCTGAAGCGGCCGATCGGCGAGCCGACAAGCGACCTTGATACCGAACCGTTACGGATTTTGTCCGTTTCGCCCCGATGGAACAGCCATCTTGTGCGAACCTCGTCGTCGTCAGGGCGGTGGTTGAACCGACCGCCCTGACAACGTTGTCCTCAAGTTCTAGTGGCTCAAAGGCTTTCCGTCAAGAGCGAATGCTGTAATACTCCGGTTTCGTAATGACAACGTTATCTAGCCCAATCGAGGGCGCTGGCGGGGCGAGATCGCGGGCCACCATGCGGGATGTGGCCGCGCTCGCCGGCGTGAGCCTGAAGACGGTCTCCCGAGTGGTGAACCGGGAGCCCGGTGTGAGCGCTGAACTGGCCACCCGGGTGACGCGGGCGGCCGAGCAGCTGGACTACCGGCCCAACCTCACGGCGAGCAACCTTCGGCGGGCCGATCAGCGAACGGGCACGATCGGACTCCTGGTGGAGGACGTCGCCAACGAGTTCTTCGCCTCAATCCACCGGGGGGTGGAAGAGGTGGCCCGGCAGCGGGGGGTGGCGGTCATCGCGGCCAGCCTGGACCGCGATCCGGCCCTCGAACGCGACCTCGTATCGGCCTTCGCCTCCCGTCGTGTCGACGGCCTGATCCTTGCCCCCACGGCGAGTGAGCAGGGCTACCTCACCAATGAGCTGCGCAATGGCTGGCCGATCGTTTGCATCGACCGTCAGACGCGTGGGGTCGATACCGATGCGGTCGTGACCGACAACCGGCCTGCTGCTGCCGCCGGGGTGACCCACCTGCTGGCGCATGGGCACCGGCGCATCGCCTTCATCGGCGGGCAGTCGACGCTGGCGACGGAGCAGGCTCGTTATGCGGGATTCGCGGACGCGATGGCGTTGGCGGGTGTGGTCGTGCCGTCCCGCCATGTGCATCACGGGGCACAGGACAGCGCGGAGGCTCGCGATGCAGCGTTGGCAATGCTGTCCGGGCCGGAATCGCCGACGGCGATCTTCAGCGGTCAGAACCTGATCACGATGGGGGTCGTCCGAGCCTTGCGGGAGCTTGGGCTTGCGCAGCGCGTCGCCCTTGTCGGTTTCGACGACTTCGTTCTCGCCGACCTACTCGAGCCCGCCATCACGGTGATGGCGCAGGATGCGCGCGCCATCGGCCATCTCGCTGGTGACCTGCTCTTCCGCCGGATGGCCGATCCCGCTCTGGCGACGGGAACGCACGTGGTCCCGTCGCGCCTGGTCATTCGCGGATCTGGGGAAATTCGCCCGGCGTGACCGCGACGCCGGACGTGCGTGATGTCTCGGCGACGACGACTCCGGCCAGGACGATCAACCCGCCCACGGCCTGCATCCCGCTGAAGGTCTCGCCCAGCAGCGCCAGTCCGATGAGTGCGGCCCACAGCGGTTCAGTCGTTCCGACGATCCCCGCGCGCTGCGCACCCACCCTCCGCAAGGACCCGAGGACGAGGAGGAACGGCGCGATCGTGCCGAGCAGGACGCCCCAGATCATCAGGGACCACACCGGCAGACCGGGTGCCGATGGCAGGAGTGGCTCGGTGGTCGCGGCGAGGTCCGCCCAGGGGAAGTTCCACCACGGCGCGATGATCGCCCAGGTGATCGAGGCGAAGATGAAGCCCCACATGGTGAGTGACACCGCATCGCGATGCTCCTGCCCGGACTCGCCGAGCAGCCAGTAGACGGCAAGCGCCACCGCGCACATCAGTCCTGCCGCAACTCCGAGTGGATCAAGGGTCGCGCCCTGCCAGACCTGGGCGACGAGCGCCAGTCCCGCGAGTGTCAGAGCGATCGCCACCCAGATGCGGTTGCTTACCTCGCGCTTCTTAGCGAAGCGCATCCACAGCGCAACGATGACGGGTGCGAGGAATGCCAGCAGCGTGCCGATGCCGACGTTGAGTCGCGAGATGGTGAGGAAGTACAGGTACTGAACGAGCGTGAACGCAATGACGCCGTAGGCGATGAGGAAGGGCAGCTCCCGTCGTTTGACGCGGAAGCGATCGGGATGCCGGATGGCGATGTAGGCGATGAGCACAACCATGGCACCGGCATTGCGAAGCTGGGTCAGGTGCACCGGATCGAAGCCGGTGTTCATCGCAGCCTTTGAGATGACACCGTTGAATGCGAACAGGAAAGCGGCCAGCAGGTACATGGCCACGCCGACCACTTCGGACCTGCGCGCGCGGGCAGATTGAGTCACAGCGTCAGTCGATCAACAACTGCCACACACGTGCACCGCCGACCAGAGCGGCGGAGTTCGGCACGATGACGACGTCGTCGCCGAGTCGTGCGAGCACGGTGGGAGTGATGTGTCGCGAGTTCCCGCCGCCGAGGTAGAGGCGGTCCCACATGAAGACCGGACGCAGGCCTTCGACCATGCGTGCGACGCGTCGCGACCAGAGTGCGTCGCCGAGTCGTCGGCGCTCGTGCTCCCCGATGTAGGTGTCATATGACAGGCCCCAGCGCACCGGGGCCTGTGACATCTCGAGGTGCGGTGCCAGTCGGCTGCCGTCGAAGATCGCGCAGCCCAGGCCCGTGCCGAGAGTCATGACGACCTCGAGTCCCTGGCCCGCGATCACGCCGGCTCCGTGGACCTCGGCATCGTTGAGGACGCGCACGGGCATCCCGAGTCCCTCGGCCATCGCGGTCTGCGCGTCGTAGCCCTCCCACTGCTCCACCAGTTCCGGCAGCACCCGTGTGCGCGGACCGGACTTGGTGACGTAGTGCGGGGTCGTGACGACAACCCCATGCCGGATCATCCCGGGCATCCCGATGGTCGCCCGCTCGGCCTTGGGGAGTCGAGCCGCGAGATCGACGATCGTCTGGACGAGCAGGGCCGGGGGCAGGGGATAGGGGGTGGGCACCCGGATCGGATGGGCGCGCATGGTGCCGACCTCGTCGAGGAC
>CAJAKT010000226.1 GCA_903940375.1 uncultured bacterium
AATTCCAGGGCTGCTGGAGTTCCGGAGGGACATGCATGCGCACCCCGAACTGGGTCGCTCTGAGGTTCGTGCCACCGCCGCGATTGTCCGTACCCTCTCGGAGGCTGGGTTGGATCCCGTCGTCCTCCCGGGCGGGACCGGACTGTGGTGTGACATCGGCACCGGCCCGGATGTCGTGGCACTGCGGGCCGACATCGATGCACTGCCCATCGAGGACACCAAGACAGGGGCGCCTTACCGGTCCACGGTTCCGGGCATCTGCCATGCGTGCGGTCACGACGTCCACACTGCTGGGCTGCTCGGTGCTGGCCTGGCACTCGCCAACTTGGAACGAGAAGGCACACTCCCCGGACGAGTCCGGCTGGTGTTCGAGCCGGCGGAGGAGGCCAACCCGCCTGGAGCTCTCGACATGCTGGCCGCGGACGCCCTTCTCGACGTCCGCCGGATCTTCGCCCTGCACTGCGACCCCAGACTGGACGTTGGGCAGGTCGGCTTGCGTACGGGAGCGCTGACAGGCTCCAGCGACCACGTGCACGTATGGGTCTCCAGCGCCGGTGGCCACACGGCTCGTCCGCACCTTACGGGCGACGTGGTCTATGCCCTGGCGAAGGTGATCACCGATGTCCCAGCAGCGCTGTCCCGCAGGGTGGATCCGCGTGCCGCCTTATCGATGGTTTGGGGGCATGTCGAGGCCGGCCACGTGGCCAACGTCATCCCGCTGCTGGGGTTCGCTGAAGGTACCGTCCGTTCCCTCGACCGTCGGGCGTGGGAGATGGCTCCCGGCCTAGTCACCGACTGCATCACCGCGATCGCCAGCGCCTATGCGGTCGAGGTCCGGGTCGAGTATCTGCGGGGGGTGCCCCCGGTCATCAACGACGCCGGAGGCATCGACGTGTTCCGACGGGCCACGACGGACCTCGTCGGCGGTGAGGTCGTTGAGGTGGAACAGAGCCTCGGAGGTGAGAGTTTCGCCTGGTACTTGGAGCACGTGCCAGGTGCACTCGCCCGACTCGGAGTTCGCACCCCGGGATCCATGACCGTGACCGATCTGCATCAAGGCGATTTCGAAGCCGACGAAGCGGCCGTCCTGGTGGCAGCCCGCCTGCTCACCGCGACTGCGCTCGTAGCCCTTGCCGACCTTCAACAGGTGCCGGCTCGCTCGTCGAAGGCGTAGATCGGTTCCCAGGGCTGCCAATCAGTGGATTGGAGTTACGTCCACCGGAGGATCAGGGACGGATCACTCGGCAGCGGTCGTGTCCCCTCGGGATGGCCGTCTCCGCGTCGACGTACTCGTAGCCGGGGCAGTTCCAGACGCTGCCCGCCAGGCCGAGGTAGATCTGCTGGCCGACGCTGTCGTCCATCATCGTCGAGCAGCTGAGCCCGAGGTTGGGATCGGCAATGCACACCGGATAGGGGGCCGTCATGCGACCCAACTGGATGAGCCGCTCGAGCGGAACCCGTCGTGCCCCGGCGAATCGCGCAACCGCAGCACTCGTCGCTGGCCGGATGTCGACCCATCCGAATCCCAGTCGGCACGTCTCAGACTGATGGGGGGAGACGCAGGGTGCGTCTGTCCAGGACTCGTCAGGCCCGAAGCGGACGACCTCATCGGTTCGCACGAGCAGGCACTCAAGCCAGATCATCTCCGTATAGACGCGACGGCAGGAGACTGATCCGTCCGGGGTCGTGAACACCGTGCGGGTGATCGCGTCGCCTACGCCGGAGTCGAACGGTGGCCGCGGGACGGTGACGCCAGCGACGTCGCCGGCCGGTGCGGCAACAGCGCCGATGGACGCGGGCA
>CAJAKT010000227.1 GCA_903940375.1 uncultured bacterium
AGCCGTCGTGCCCGTAAGGGGAGCGCAGGACGTGCAGGTCATCCGCGCCGGGGGCGAGATCCACGAGCTCCTGCTGCAGTCGAATCGGGAAGAGCCGATCCGAGTCGATGCCGACAACGGTGAGGGGCGCGTTGATCCCCGCCAGTGCACTGGCCGTGCCACCACGACCGCGGCCCAGGTCGAACAGCGACATCGCCCGAGTGAGCGCGACGTAGGTGTTGGCATCGAATCGCCGGGCGAGCTTGTCTGCGTGGTGGTCCAGATAGGACTCGACGGCGAAACGCCCGCTGGCATACGGATCCTCGCCGGACTGCGGCTCACGTCCGAACCGTAGGTCCAGCTCGGTCTCGCTGCGATAGGTGAGGTGCGCAATCCGACGCGCGATTCCCATGCCGACATGTGGACCATTGCCGGGCTCGGCGTCGTAGTAGTCACCTCCGCGGTAGGCCGGATCGGACTCGATCGCAGCCAGTTGCGTTGCATGCGTTCCGATCTGGTCAGCCGTGACGGCCGCAGTCGAGCCGAGGACCAGACCCCCGCGAACACGATCGGGATAACGCACCATCCATTCGAGCACCCGCATGCCGCCGAGCGACGGTCCGAGCATGAGCGCCCACGACGTGATGCCCAGAGCATCGGTCAGGCGGTGCTCGACCTCGACCATGTCGCCCACCGTGACGACAGGGAACCGGCTGCCCCACGGCTCGCCGTCAGGCGAGGTGGAAGCCGGGCCGGTCGTGCCCTGGCAACCACCCAGCACGTTCGCGCACACGACGAACCACTCGTCGGTGTCGATCGCGCGCCCAGGACCGACGAGACCATCCCACCAGCCGCCAGTGACCTGCCCGGGACCGGCAGGACCGGTGACATGCGCATCGCCCGTCAGGGCATGGCAGATGTAGATCGCGTTCGTACCGTCCGCCGACAACTGCCCCCATGTCTCATAGGCGACCCGGACGTCGGGCAGCGTGAACCCGGATTCCGTTGTCAGGGCACCGACATCGACTAAATGGCGATCGCCGACGGGGTCCCCCGCCCGCCAGGCTGCGCTGGCGGGCGGGGAACCCTCGTACGAGAGTCCGAAGGCAGACATGTCGGGTTCGCTAGGACTTCGCTGCCCGGAAACCCGCGTCGAGGTCGGCGAGGATGTCGTCGATGTTCTCGATGCCCACGGCGAGGCGCACCAGGCCGGGGGTGACGCCTGCCGCAAGTTGCTCCTCCGCGGAGAGCTGCGAGTGCGTCGTTGACGCGGGGTGGATGACCAGGCTGCGCACGTCGCCGATGTTGGCAACGTGGCTGTGCAGTTCCAGCGCCTCGACGAAGGCCTGGCCGGCCTCGACGCCACCCTTGATCTCGAAGCTCAGGACGGCGCCCGTGCCCTTGGGCGCGTACTTCTTGCCCAGGGCATGCCACGGGCTCGACGCGAGACCTGCGTAGTTCACGGACTCGACCTCATCGCGACCCTCGAGCCACGTTGCCACGGCCTGGGCGTTCTGCACGTGACGCTCGACTCGCAGGGACAGCGTCTCGATGCCCTGTGCAATCAGGAAGGCGTTGAACGGCGACACCGCGGCACCGAGATCGCGCAGCAGCTGCACGCGCGCCTTGAGGATGAATGACAGGTTCGCGCCGAATGCCGACCCCACACCGAGGTCACGTGCGTAGACGAGTCCGTGGTAGCTGGGATCGGGCTGGTTGTAGTTCGGGAAGCGCTCGGGGTACTGGGCGTAGTCAAAGGTTCCGCCGTCGACGATCACGCCGGCCACCGACGTTCCGTGGCCGCCCAGGTACTTGGTCGCCGAGTGGATGACGACGTCGGCACCGTGTGCGAGGGGGTTGATCAGGTAGGGGGTCGCGACGGTGTTGTCGATGAGCAGGGGCACACCGACCTCGTGCGCAACCGTGGCGACGGCTTCGATGTCGAGGACGTCGTTCTTCGGGTTGGAGATCGACTCGCCGAAGAAGAGCTTCGTGTTCGGCTGCACTGCCGCGCGCCACGACTCCGGGTCGCCGGGGTTCTCGACGAAGGTCGTGGTGATGCCGAGCTTCGGCAGTGTGTAGTGGAGCAGGTTGTACGTACCACCGTAGAGGCTGGGGCTCGACACGATGTGGTCGCCGGCCTCGGCGATGTTCAGGAACGCCAGCGTCTCCGCTGCCTGGCCGCTAGCCACCAGCAGTGCCGCGACGCCGCCTTCGAGGGCAGCGATGCGGTCCTCGACGACCGCCTGCGTCGGGTTCATGATCCGCGTGTAGATGTTGCCGAGCTCCTTGAGCCCGAACAGGTTCGCCGCGTGGGTGGTGTCGTTGAAGGTGTACGACGTGGTCTGGTAGATCGGCAGGGCGCGCGCATTGGTGGCTGCGTCGGGCGACTGGCCGGAGTGGATCTGCTTTGTCTCGAAGGACCATGCGTTGCTCATGTGAATCTCCTTGGTCATCCGCACGAGGGCGGAGCTGCATATGGGTATGGGTATGGAACGGATGTGCGCACTGCGCACGGGACGTGCAGGGGTGCCCGTGGACCAGGTCCGGGGCCGGAGTCCGCTAGGGCGTCGCCATGGCGACGCGGCTCAGCGGCTCGTCATTCGACAACAACAGCACATAAAGACCTCGCAATATCTCCGGGGCCTTGCCCTGTGCAAGACCCGCGCTTGCCCGCCGAGACGGGCCAGGTCTTCATCCGGAGCACCCCACCGCGGTGGAGGGTTGCCGCCCAGCTAGCCGGAGCTAATCGCTGGAACTCTTGACCTGGGAGGAATATAGCGACCCTTCGCGCCCGCGCCAAGTCGCCCCTCCCCTGTGTGGCTACGCCGACTCCTTCTGCTCGGCGTCTGGATCCCCCGCCGCCGCACCCGCCCCGTAGCGGCACTCGTCGCGGGTCAGGCCCGCCATGGCCTCCCGCCAGGCCTCCGGCGGCAGGCCGGCCCGCAGCGATGCCGTCACGAGCAGCGCAAGGGAGTAGCCAGGGTCATCACTCAAGGCCCGATCGACGGCGATCGTCGCCCGCGTGCCATCGCCCAACTGCCAGGCCACGATGGCGACGCAGGTGGCGACGGGCGCGACCAGGCCCTCGGGTGCCGCGCGCAGCGCCTGGACGAGCACCGCCATGGCGCGACGCAGGCCGTCGCTGTCGCTCTGCGCGAGATCCCATAGCGCGGTGTCACGGACGCGGATGTCGGCCAGGGCCGGGAGCAGCCGGGCCAGCACGGCGGGCGACTCGTTGGCACGTCGACTGGGTGCGGCCTGCGTCAGGCATTCCCGCACCAGTTCCAGCGAGCGATCCCGCCAGACCTGGCGACGGCGTGGCCCGCTTCCGCGGCCCGGCAGGCCGGCGGGCAGTCGACGCACCACCTCTGCCACCTGCACGGGATCCGCTGACAGCCACGCCTCGATCGACTCCCGGTCCGGCAGCGGGGCCTGTCCGAGCATGGTGAACTCCGCCGCGACGGCCGCAGCAACGTCAGGCTGCACCTGACGGCCTGCCACAGGACAGCACGACTCATCGGAGCACAGCAGGCTCCACCAGCGATCACCCGAGAGCCGAAGCGCGTCGCGGACGGCGATGCCTCGCGCATCCGCATCCGTGACGATGGCCTGCTGGATCCACTCGAGATCCGATCGACCGGTGACGAGCACCACGACGATCTCGTCCGCCCTGTCGGCTGCCACATGCGTCCACAAGGCACTTCGCCATTCGGCGAGGTGCGCCTCCTCGCTCGGGAGGTCGAGCCGCTGGGTCAGCATGATGCGACCGGCACGGAGCCAGACGACGACGGCACTCTCCACGGGTCGGAAGCCCAGCAGGTACGGGACCGCGGCAACCAGCGCGTCAGGACTGCGCAGGGTCAGTGCATCGATCGGAGTGGAACCGGACGTGTTGCCAGATGAAGTAGTCATGCTGCGACCTTCGCGCGACGGCACGGTCGCGCACAGGTGTCAGTCGCCGTCTGCGGAGGGCTGACCAGCAGTCGCGCACCTGTGGATGACGACTAGCCCTCCTGCGGCGGACCCGTGACCGGAACCCAGGTCGGGTACTTGGGTACGACACCATCTCCGGAGGAACCGCCGCGCGCACGACGTGCCAGCCAGGGCACCAAGTGCTGCGTCGTCCACGTCGTGTTGGTGCCCAGTCGGCGATACAGACGTTCCGGAGGCGCGCTGACGGCCGGAGTCCGCCAGGCGTCATCACCGAGACCCAGGGCCTCCAACGCCGTCCGGGCGACCAGCCGATGTCCCGCCGGCGACAGGTGCAGCCAATCCTGGTCCCACAGCGCGTCGTCGTCGTAGGCCGCGACGTCCCAGAAGGAGGCCTGGAAGCACCCGTACCGCGACGCAATGGCCGAGACGGCGGAGTTGTAGCCGTGGATCCGGCTACGCACCGGCCGCATGACCCGAGAGCGACGAGTGGGATCCCCGAAGGAGAACAGGAGGACGTCGGCTCCCGTGCCCCGCAGGTCTCGGACGCCGTTCTCGAGCGATGTCGCCACCGCGTTCAGGTCGAACGTCCTCCGCAGCGTGTCGTTGACCCCGACCGCGAGGCTCACGAGATCCGGCCTCAGCAGCACAGCCGCGGGAACCTGCTCACCGATCACCTGCCGCACCAGCCGGCCGCGGACAGCGAGATTGGCGTACTCGATGCCGTCCTCACCGCGTGCCCGGGCCAGCAGCGCCAGCTCACCGGCCACCCGATCGGCCCAGCCGACATGTCGTCCGTCGCTGCCCACGACATCCATCAGGCCTTCGCTGAAGCTGTCACCGAGGGCGAGGTATCGGCGCCACTGTCCGGCGGATGCGTGCGGCGCTGACGGCGAGTTCACGACCTCAGGATAGGAACAGACCCCGGACATGCAGAGACCTGGTCGTCGAAGGCTTCCCCTCCCGCGACGACCAGGTCGGTGCAACCTTATGGATCGCCGGCCCCTCGCTGCGTGCCGACACGCCGACGACGATCAGGCGGATGCTGGCGCGGCGTCGTCCTCGGGCGCGGCCGCTGCGTAGGTGCGTCCGGCGGTACGGAACCAGGACACCAGCGCGATGATGCCGATGATGATCTGCGGGACGTAGGACGCTGCCCGCCAGACCAGATCAGCCGCGGTCGCATCACCTGCCGACACGCCCATGCTCTGCAGCAGAGAGATCATCAGTGCATCGACCGTGCCGAGTCCGCCAGGCGTGATCGGGACCATCAGCATGATCTGAGCCGTCGCGAATGCCCCGAACGCTGCGATGACGGACGCCCCGGGCGTATCCCATCCCTGCACGCCGCGCAGGGCGACGTAGAAGATCAGGAACTGGGTCATGATCACCGCGAGCTGGGCAGCGGTGATGTGCCCCCAGCGATTCCTGAGCAGGCCGTACATGTCCGAGCGAAACTTGATGATGGGGGCCTGGACGTCCAGATCCTTCAGCGCCTTGATCCGGGGCCGCAGGGGCTTGATCAGGCGGTTGCCGAGATTGCCGACCTTGATAGCCAGCGGCGCCGAGCGCATCACCAGCACGAACAGGCCGATACCGACGACCAAGATCGCCAGGCCGACCGGCGCAACCCAGCTGTAGTCGGTGTTGCCACCGGAGATGCTCAGCGCCGCCACACCGAAGACGGGCAGGCCGAGGCTGACGAACATGCTCCACAGCCCCACCGCCGTGATGGCCGCCGTCGCGACGGTGCCGGAGAGCTTGTACGACGTCAGCATCGCGTACTGCACCGCAAGCCCGAATGCTCCGCCCGCTGGAACGCCGTTGCTGATCGCGAACGCCGCCTGGTTCACCTGCTGGGACTTCCAGTACTTGAGACCTGGCGCCGCAGCCATGAACGGCAGGCCGTAGACAGCGAGATAGATGACGACGGTGATGCCGATGGCGACCATCGCCGCAGTGCCCATGGCTGCCAGGGCATCCGCAGCAGCCGAGTAGTCACCGATCTGCGGGATCACCTTCCAGAAGATGATGACGATGATGGCCAGCCCGATGATGCCGAGGATGATCGACTTCTTCTTATCCAGCTTGGACAGTGGGGCCGATGAGGGTTCGGTCATGGCCCGAAGCCTGCCACACGATGGCCAATGTGGGGGGCAACTGCAGGGCGGGATCGGGCATTGGGCAGGATGCGGCTATGCGGCTCGATCACATCTCATACGCCTGCACGACGACCGAGCTTGCCGATGTCGTCCAGCGCATCGGCAGCGACCTCGGGGCGACATTCGTCGATGGTGGGCGCCACCCCTCGTTCGGCACCCGCAACTTCATCCTCCCGCTTGCGAACGGCTGCTACATCGAGGTCGTTTCGGCACTCGATCACCCGGCCGCCGACAAGGCTCCCTTCGGGCGAGCCGTCGCCCAGCGCGCGGCTGACGGCGGAGGCTGGATGAGCTGGGCCGTGTCCGTCGACGACATCGCCCCCATCGAAGGCCGTCTCGGACGCGAGGCCCGGCCCGGCCACCGCATCCGTCCCGACGGCCAGGACCTGTGCTGGCAGCAGATCGGCGTCCTCGACGTGATGGACGACGCCCAGCTGCCCTTCTTCGTCCAGTGGTCCAGCCCCGCGTCCGACCACCCATCCACCGGCGGCTCCGTGGTGCTCGAGCGGGTGGAGATGTGCGGGGATCCGACATCGATCTCCGACTGGCTCGGCACCGACCACGAAGTGCCATTCGACGGAATCACCGTCGAATGGGTAGAGGCCGACGAGCCGGGCCTGGTGGCCCTGTGGTTCGCGACCCCCCATGGCTCCGTCCGCATCGACTGACGACCAGACCGAGGAGTAACCCATGTCGGCATTCACCCCTGTTCCCCACGATGACCTGGAGTGGGAGAAGAACGTCCTCGGCTCAGAGGTGACGCGGCTACGCACCGACGGCGCCATGCTGACGGTCGTCCACGGCCGCTCCGGCGATGTGGTCCCGGCCCACGGCTACAGCAAGGGCTGCGTGACCTACGTCGTCAGCGGACGCATCCAGATCGACGAGGCCGTCCTCGGCGCCGGCGACGCTGGCGTCTACCAGGCGCCGGGCGGTTTCTTCTCCGTGAAGTTCCTCGAGGACGCGACCTACCTCGTCGCCCGGGCCTCAGACGACGAGATCACGGTTCCCGATATCGGTGAGCGCTCCGCGCATAACCTCGACGCATGAGCAGCGACGCACCTGCCGGAGGAGACCCCGGCGATGGGATTCCCGGCACCCTGAAGCTCGTGTCCGGACTCACCTGGCGGGTGCTCATCGTTCTCGCCGGTGTGGTCGTCGCGGGCTACATCCTCGACCTGATCTTCCCTGTCGTGTTCGCCCTCTTCTTCGCAATGCTCATGACTGCCTGGTGCCAGCCACTGATGAACCTGCTCCATCGGTTCCTGCCGAAGGTCATCTCGATGGTTCTCGCGCTGCTCATCATCGGCGCTGCCGTCGTCGTCATCCTCGGGTCCGTCATCCGCTCGTCCATCGGCGAAGGCCCCAAGCTCCTCGTCTCGCTTCAGACCGGACTCACCGACGTCGAGGCCTGGTTGAATGATGGCCCGCTGCACATGAGCGACGCCAACATCAGCACCATGCTGGCAAACGTCCAGAACTGGGCGAAGGGCTTCGGCGTGAATCTGCTCGGCGATGTTGCGGGCGCCCTGGGCTCGGTCGGCACGCTGGTGGTCGCGGCCTCCGTGTTCATGTACGCGGTCGTGTTCTTCCTGCTGACGCCCACGACGATCTGGGGCTGGATCATCAGCTGGATGCCCCGGCCGATCCAGACACCCATCGACACGTCTGGCCATCTGGCCTGGGATGCGATCTCCGGCTACACCCGCGGAATCGTCATCGTCGCCTTCGCCGATGCGATGCTCGTGTTCATCGGCCTGACGATCCTGCAGGTGCCCTTGGCTCCCGCGCTCGCCGCGGTCGTGTTCATCGGAGCCTTCATCCCGGTCATCGGCGCACCCGTTGCAACCTTCTTCGCTGCCGTCGTGGCGCTGGCGGAGCGGGGTCCGCTGACCGCGCTGCTCGTCATCGGCCTGACCGTCCTCGTCGGCTCCTTCGACGGCGATGTGCTCCAGCCGCTCGTCATGGGCAAGGCCGTGAGCCTGCATCCGCTCGCGATCGTCGCCGCCATCGCGGCCGGCAGCATCGCGATGGGCATCGTCGGCGCCCTCATCGCCGTCCCCATCGCCGGTGCCGTCTACAGCGTTGCCAAGTACCTCACGGGCCGAGACCCCGAGCACCCCTATCCGGGCAACGGGCCACCGGCCGCGGAGCCCGCAGCCGCCTAGCCTGCCGCTGCCACCACGTGACAGTCGGCGAGGTGGTCGTCCACGAGTCCGCACGCCTGCATCGCCGCGTACATCGTCGTCGGCCCGACGAAGACAAAGCCGCGCGCCTTGAGGCCCTTGCTCAGCGCGAGCGACTCGGGAGTACTCGACGGCACCTGTGCCATCGTCTGCGGTCTATCGCGGCGCGCAGGTGCGAACGACCACACCAGGTCATCCAGGGTGTCCCCCGCCGCATGCAGATCGACGAGCGCGCGGGCATTCGTCACCGTCGCCTCGATCTTCCGACGATTACGGACGATTGATGTGTCCGCCATCAGCCGCTCGACATCCGACTCGTCGTACGCGGCGACCACAACAGGATCGAATCCGCTGAAGGCAGAGCGGAAGCCCTCGCGCTTGCGCAGGATCGTCAGCCACGAAAGCCCGGACTGAAAAGCCTCGAGCGTGATCCGCTCCAGGAGTGCAACGTCGCCGTGGACCGGCACGCCCCACTCGGTGTCGTGGTACTGACGGTAGTCGTCAGTCGAGTCCGCCCACGGGCACCGGACGAGGCCATCGGGGCTCATGCCCAGAAGGCCTTCAGCTCGTCGAGGTCGTCTTGCGCCTGCTGCTCGCCCGCGAGCAGAGCACGCGGCACCGCGGCTGGATCCATCAGGTCCGCGATCTCCAACGCTCCAGGGGTTCGCAGGAACGTGGTCGTTCCCGACGCCGTCAGGCCAGCCAACTCGGCTTCGATGCTCCCGGGGTGCGCGGTCATCCGAGGTTCGGTGACGTTGGACCCGTCGGACAGTGACAGGATCACCGACCGCCGGGCACCGGCCACGAGGTCCAGATGGAGTCCCGTGCCGCTCACCCCTCCGTCCATGCACCGACGATCACCGATGGGCTGCGGCGGAAAGATGCCCGGCACCGCGCTGCTCGCGGCCACCGCACTGATCGGTCGCACACCGGAGTCGTGGTTCACCACGCACCGCTCGCCGGTATAGGCATCGACGCACGTGGTGTGCAGCGCCGCGCTCGGCCAGGTACGCGCCGTCACGATCAACCGCAGATTCCCCCGGACACGCGCCGGGTCCTGCGTCGCCGCCGCCAGCGCAGCTCGGCCGATCGACTGGACCGTCTGAGGCTGCGCATCGCCCGCCTCGCCGAACAGCATCAGCGCACGCTCCTGACTCGGCGACAGGCCGGTCGATGGTGCCATCGCGCTGAGCAGTGCCGGCATATGCGCGAGAGCACTCACCTCGGCGTGCAGCCAGCCAAGCCGGCCGTGGCAGAGCACCGTGGCAACAAGCGACCCTGCGGAGGTACCGACCACACGAGCGGCGCTACCGAGGTCAATGCCGGCCTGGTGCGCGGTGTACAGGTAGCCGACCTGCCAGGCGACGAAGTACAGCCCGCCGCCGCCGAGCACGAGGGAGGTGTCCAGACCGCGTCCACGCGTCGCAGACATGTCGATCGGGACCGCGAGACCGTCGCCCTGAGCTTCTACCGTCGGCATGCATCGATGCTAGGCGATCCCCACCTCGGGTGAGCGCCACCAGCCCGGCTCGGCACTCGCCGAGCGGCCCGTTGTGGTTGATTCCAGCCCCGTCGAACCGACCACTACGGGCCGCTCGCCGAGCCGGGTTCGGCGGCTAGGAGCC
>CAJAKT010000228.1 GCA_903940375.1 uncultured bacterium
TCCAGGCTGCGGTAGGTGCGCAGGGCGGCGCCGAAGCGTCCCGCCGTGCGGTCACGGTCGTCCTGCGAGCACCAGCGCAGGGCATCGGGGATGCGAGTTGCATCATCGAGTGCGGCGGCGGCGAGCAGTGCGCGCAGCAGACGGCGGGCCTCGTGGAGGGGGAGGAAGAGATCATCCTCGATCTCGGCGGCTACGCGCATGCCGTCGAGACTGGCGATCCAGGCCACATGTGCGCGGGTGACGCGGTCGACGATGACGTCGTCGCCCAGCTGGATGCTCGACTGGTCGCGCCACAGGATCGGGATGTCGGTGCGCAGGCGTGGCTTGCGCAGGCCGACAAGCTCGGGCAGGAGCGGTTCGAACGACGGTGACAACGGCAGGCTCATGGCGCGCAGCGTGACCTGCCCGGCCTGTGGATCGTCAGTGGCGGTCCACAGGCCGGATGGGGTAGTAGGTCAGCGGAAGCGGGCCCAGACCTCCCATGAGGTGGTCCCGCGAATCCATCGGCGTCCGCCCGCGATGGCGATGCTTTCCTCGAACGGTTCGGCGAGCACTTCGTAGCGCGGCCCGAGTGCCTCCTGGACCAGGGCGATCTCCGCGCGGGAGTCGACCAGGCCGAGACACGCCCATTCGTCGCCATCCGGTTCGATCGTGGCGATCGAAGCGGTGAGTCCTTCCATGACATCGAGCAGCATGAAGAAGGTCTTACCCCGGGCGGCGCCGCTCCAAACCAAGGGAATCCGGACTACCGATGGTTGCGTCCGTGCCTGTCGCCGAGGCCGTGTGCCCAGCCGGGCGTGAGCAGGCCCGGAGGGACGGTGGTGCCGGGTGCGTACGTGGCGAAGGCGTCGGTGATCGCCTTCTGGTAGGCCGTCAGTGCCGTCGCCAGCGAGGCCTTGGCCTTGTCGGCTGCGGCTGTGACGACGGCCTGCTGCGCGGTCTTAGCGGTATTCAGCGCCGCCTTGTACGCGGTGATCGCGGCGTCGAGGGCCGCCTTCTGGGCTGTGGTGTCGACCGGCGGGTTGGTGTCACGCGCGGTCTCGTAGACGTCGTGCGCGGTCTTGACCGCAGCCTTCTGCGTTGCGGTCGCGGTCTCGATAGCGGTGCGGACGCCAGCAGTATCAGTGCGGAACTGGTCCTTGGCCGCCTTGGTCGCATCCTTGTATGTGGTGCGTGCGGTCTTGATGGCCGTGGCGAACGCCGGGTTCGCGGACTGCTCGGACGTCAGGCCGTCGCGGCCTCCGCTGCCATTGCCCCCGTGGTCATGAGCCGACGCGACTCCGACGAATCCGGGTGCGCTGGCCATCAGCGCGATGGCTGCGGTTGCGGTGACGATTCGACGAGTCGTGCGCATGTTCGTCATGTGAGCAGTCCTTTGTGAGGGGTCAGGGACGTGCGTTCAGTTCCCAGTGTCGCTTATGGATCCGCACCTGCACTCGCCCGGACGGTTAAGGCTGAGTAAGCCCTGTCGATCGCTAGGGGGCGATCAGGCAGAACGGGTGGTCGGCGGGGTCGAGGTAGACGCGGAATGACTGACCGGGCTGAGTGGTGGGCTTGCGTGCGCCGAGGGCCAGCACGCGGCGCTCGCCCTCGTCGAGGTCGTCGACGGAGAAGTCCAGGTGCTCCTGCTGCGGGTGCTCCTGGCCGGGCCACGCGGGTGCACGGTAATCGGCCACGCGCTGGAAGGCCAGCGTGACGGGCCCGTCGGCGCGCAACTGCACCCACTCATCGTCGGAGGCGTCGTCGTCGACAGGCCAGCCGGTGATGGCCGAATAGAAGGCGGCCAGGGCGCGCGGGTCGGGGCAGTCGATAGCAGTCCAGGACAGTCGGGCGATCGCAGTCACGCATCCGACGCTAACGTGCGATGCGTGACGAGTCGAGGTTTGGCACCGGCCCGGGTGAGCGGTCCGCCGGGCTCGGCCGCGGTCGCGGGCGGGTCAGCCGAGGCGGTGTCGGCAGCAACGACGATCCTGGCCGCGGGCGGCTCGGCCGTCGACGCCGTCCTGGCAGCGGCCTTCGCTGCCGTCATGTCTGAGCCGGTACTGGCCAGCCTTGGCGGCGGCGGCTTCCTGATCAGTGCGGAGGCGGGGGACGAGCCGAGCCTCATCGACTTCTTCGTCGACGTCCCCGGGCTAGGCGGGGCGGTGGCCGAGGCGCATGTCGAGACTGTTGTCGTCGACTTCGCCCGCACCGGTTCGGCGGCCGGCAGCAGCACGCAGGTCTTCCACGGCGGCTGGGGAACGGTGGCGGTACCGGGCTGCCTGCCGGGCTATCTCGAGGCCCATCGTCTGCACGGGCGCCTGCCGCTCGATGTCATCGTCGCACCGGCGATCGCACTCGCGCGAGACGGTGTGCAGCTCGCCATCGGTCAGCGGACCTTCCTGCATCTGGTGAGCGACCTGCTGAACCTGACGCAGGACAGCAGGCACCTGTTCGCGGAGTCCGAGCGCTCCGGCTACTACGTGAACGAGTCGTACGCGGCCCTGCTCAGCGAGCTCGCCGCGGGGCGCATCTCCGGGCTCGGTGATCCGTCTTTCGCCGATGCGCTGCTCGCTGGTTCGCAAGCCGGCGGGGGACTGATCGACGGTCGTGACCTAGACGCCTACCGGCCCGCGCAGCGCACTCCGCTCAGGTGCGATCGCGGTGGCGCGCAGGTGTGGACGAACCCGCTGCCATCTGTGGGCGGATCGATTGTCGCGGGAGCGCTCGCGCTTGTGCCGGCAGCCACGTCACCGTCGCATCGGATCCAGTGGGCGCAGGTTGCGCGGGCACTCGCCGACGCGACGGTGAGTCAACGCGGTCCCGGGCAGGTCCCTACCGGCACGACACACGTTTCCGTCGTCGATGCCGGTGGCGGTTTCGCGGCCCTGACGACGTCGAACGGCTCGGGTTCCGGAGCCGTCGTGCCGGGCTGGGGAGTGACACTCAACAACATGCTCGGTGAGGAAGACCTGCGTCCCGCCGACGGGTCCGCGCTGCCGGCGGGTGCGCGCATGGGTTCGATGATGGCGCCGACGCTTGTTGACCTCGCCGACGGTTCGCGCGTCGCGCTCGGCACGGGTGGCAGCGAGCGCATCCGGTCGGCCCTGCTCGATGTGCTCGTGCGTCTCATCGATGACGGCTCCGACCTGGCCGGCGCCGTCGCGGCACCGCGGGTGCACCTGACGGGTGAAGGCCCGGTTCATGTCGAGCCGGGCCTGCCGCAAGGGGATATCGATGAGCTGGTATCCCTTGCGCGGCAACGCGGATGGCCGGGCGTGGAGCAGTGGCCGTCAGCGAACCTGTTCTTCGGCGGCGTTCATGCCGTGCGCCGGACCGTCGATGGTCGCGTCGAGGCGGTTGGTGATGCCCGGCGTACGGGTGCCGTCGGGCTCGTCCTTCCCGACGGCACTGTCCAGACGGCGCCCTAGGTGCGGCTACTGCGAGTGCTGATGCCGGATGCGCTGGCTGCTCAGCAGGATGGACAGTTCCGCTGCTGCGGAGCCGGCCTGCGGATATGGGGTGACATCCTGCAACTGTCGCGCGGTCTCGGCGCGGTATTCAGCTCGCGCCTCCGCGATCATGGCGCGCATGGCGGCAATGTCGGAGCCGATGGCAGCCTGTCCTTCCTCCACTAGTGCGTGCTCCGTCGCCTGCCGCGCTTCGAGCGCCGCAAGACCGGCCAGTTCCGTCGCGGCGTGCTCAGGAGCCATCGACATCGCGGCAATGCGCTCACCTCGATGCACCATGTCGGTGATGACGGCGGTGACGCGTGAGAACAGGGCAAGGGACTGCTGATCCGTGAACGCCAGGCGCTCGTAGCCGCTGCGGTCGAGATCTGCGGCGAGAGTCCGCATCGCATCGTCGTAGTCCTGGGCCAGCACGAAGATCGCGGCGAACTGCACATGCGTGCGTGTCGCAATGCCGCTCCCCATGACGGTCTGAACGGCGGTGCGGCGAATCGCGGGCGCTGGAGTGGATTTCGGGCTGCCGAAGGTCAGTCTCGTGCGAAAACTCGTCATGTGGCCGTCCCCGCTCCGGGTCGGCCTGTGCGTGGATCGCGGGCGCCGACGTCGCACCGGGGGTATCGAACGAGACCGGCGCGAACATGAGCCGCCGTGGGGATGGGTTATCCGCAGACCTGGAGGATCAGGCGCACCAGGCCGCGCGCGGTGTCGGTGACCTCGTCGACATCGACCCACTCGTCCGGGGCGTGCGCGGCGGCAGCGTCGCCTGGGCCGTACTGCACCGTCGGAATCCCGCCGAGCCCCATGAGGAGTCTGAGATCGGAACCGTAGGGGCCGCCGTAGACCTCGGGATCGCGGCCGTGCAGGCCTCGGTGGACGCCACTGACCAATCCGATCACGGGGGAGTCGGCCGGTGTGCGACCCGAGGCGAACTGCCCGCCCCACCACGTGACCTCGACGGGGTGCTCCGCCAGCCACGGATCGGTCGCGCAGACGGCCGCCACGGCGGCCTCGAGGGCGGTGCGGGCCTCCTCGTTCGTCTCGCCGAGCGCGACACCGAGTCGGCCCTCTGCCGTGAGCAGGTCGGGCACGGTCGATGCCCAGTCGCCGGCCTGCACCGTGCCGATCGACAGCGGGTAGGCCAGCGGCCAGCGCTGCATGACCACGTCGACCTCGGCATTGCGCCGCTCCTCGAGTGACTGGAGGGCGAGCAGCACGGGGTAGAGCTTTTCGATGGCGCTGACGCCCTCGGTGCGACGGGAGGCGTGGGTGGCGAGCCCGCGCACCGTGAGGCGGAAGGTCAGTGCGCCTCCGTTCGCGGGGATGATGTCCATCGCGGTCGGTTCCGGCACGACGCACATGTCGGCGGTGACGCCGTGGCGCAGCAGCGCGAACGTGCCGAGGCCGCCGTCCTCCTCGCCGGAGACAGGTGCGAGCACGACGCTGCCGCGCAGAGGAATGCCGGCATCCTTCACCGCGCGCACTGCGGTCCACATGGCGGCGACGCCTGCCTTCATGTCGCATGCACCCCGGCCCACGATGCGGTCGCGTCCGTCGACCGTCATCCGGCGCGGGATGAAGGGGTCACCCGTCCACGCATCGAGATCACCGGGCGGAACGACATCGGTATGACCGTTGAACAGAAGGACCGGGCCCGTGCCGTCGCCCGCGAGCGTTGCCGTGACGCCGACAGCGGCGCTGCGCTCGACCTCCATACCGGGGAACTGGGGGTCACGGGACAGGGCCGCCACGTCGATGTCCCAGCGGTCGACATCGAGATCCTCCGTGCGCCAGCGTTCGACAAGGTATTCCTGCACGTCGAGTTCAGCGGCGGTGCCACTCACGGACGGGATGCGGAGCAGGTCGAGCAGATCGGCCACGAGGGCCGCCTCGTCGATGGGGACGTCCGGCACGCTCTGCGGGGTCTGAGTCACCGTGGCATCCTCCCGCCCGGGCCCTTGTGCCGCCACGTGGGGGCGGCCATGATCGGGGCTGGTGCCGCAGTTCCGGCCCCGGGTCGAGGAGGTGGCGCTTGTGCGACGTGCCCTCGTGCTGCTCGTGATCGCCGGTGTCCTGATCCCGGCGGTCCCGGCAGTTGGTGTCCCCGGTGAGTCGGCAGGGGCGGTGCCCGTGGTCGGAGAGTGCTACTCGCTTACGGACGTCGAGGCTGCTGGCGATTACTGGGTCGAGTCGGAGCCGGTGCCCTGCACGCAGGTGCATACCTACGAGGTCACGAATGCCGCCCTCGTGCCCATGGACGTCGATGCCGTCGCGTTCGCCCGCGAGCGATGTGGCTCCCTGGACGTGTGGACGGCACTGGGGATCAACTCGTCCACGGCCGGGATCATCGCGGATCCGATCCGCATCGAGCCGCGCGCCTTCTTCGCCCGTCCAGAGCACTTCGTGTGCGGCGCGGTAGCGGTCGCCTATCAGGGGCGCGCTCCCGCGACGCTGGTTCCGCTGGCGACGTCGATCGAGCGCCTGCGGGCACGCGACCGGTCGTCGTTGCGGCACTGTGCCGACGCGGCAGATGGGCGTTCGGCGTTGGCGCCCGCTGTCACCGTCCCGTGCTCCTCGCGACCACGCTGGCAGACCACGTCGTGGATTCTGTGGTCCGCGCTGTACGACGACAACCCCGGGAGAGCCACCCTGCGCGCCCGGGCCGCGCAGCTGTGCGGCGTCGGTGCGACCTTCTCGCTGCCGGCGGCTGCCTCATGGCGCGAGGGGTTCCCGCGGACCTGGTGCTACCGAAAATACGCGTAATGTCCGGAATGTCCTAAGTTATCCACAGGAATGCTGTCGCCACGCCGGGCCGGACGGCCACGCGTGGCCGCAATGGCCCCCCGGCTGTCCTAGGGTGGAACCGACCAAGCGGGGGCAACCCCTTAGGTGGCACCAGCTGCCGACCGCGGCCACGCGGTACTTACGGAATAACAGGAGGGCCCCATGGCCGAGAGCTACACCGGCGAGGCGTACTGCGTGAAGTGCA
>CAJAKT010000229.1 GCA_903940375.1 uncultured bacterium
ACATCGTGGCTGGCCACATCGTGATCGAGGCGGATGTCGACACAGGGGCCACGGCACGTCGGCTGCGCAAGGACATCTTCGATGTGTATGGCCACGAGAGCGACGTGGCGATGGTGCAGTCCGGTGGCCTCCGCAAGGGCACGCGATACCTCGTGCGCGTGGTCGACGGGGGAGAGGCACTCGCCCGTCAGACGGGGATCGTCGACGGCAGTGGCCGACCGGTCCGTGGACTGCCGCCCGCGATCGTGTCCGGTGGCCTGTGCGACTGCGAGTCGGCCTGGCGGGCCGCCTTCCTCGCGCACGGATCCCTGACGGAGCCAGGGCGATCGTCATCGATGGAGATCACCTGCCCGGGTCCAGAGGCGGCACTTGCCCTCGTTGGTGCAGCCAGGCGGCTCGGCATCGCCGCGAAGTCGCGAGAGGTGCGCGGGGTGGACCGTGTCGTCATCCGCGACGGCGATGCGATCGGCGCGATGCTGACTCGGCTGGGGGCACACGAGTGCGTGCTTGCCTGGGAGGAACGGCGCATGCGGCGCGAGGTCCGGGCCACGGCGAACCGGCTGGCCAACTTCGACGATGCGAACCTGCGTCGCTCTGCACGAGCCGCGGTTGCTGCAGGTGCGCGGGTGCAGCGGGCGATGGAGATTCTCGGCGACGAGGTGCCGGATCATCTCGTGGTCGCCGGGCGCCTGCGCCTTGAGCACCAGCAGGCCAGTCTCGAGGAGCTCGGTGCGCTTGCCGACCCACCGATGACCAAGGATGCGATTGCGGGCCGGATCCGTCGGCTGCTGGCATTGGCGGACAAGCGCGCCAGCGAGCTCGGACTCCCCAGCACGGAGGCGGCCCTCGGCCCCGAGATGCTGCCCTGACAGATGTCGGGTTGTGTGTACGTCACTGCGGGTTGGGGTATCCACGATGCCCGGTGGGTCGGTGCACTGCAGGACATCGGGCGCGTACCCGTCGTGGTGTCGCTGGGCCGCGATGTTCAGGACGTGCAGGAACTTCAGCGGGCGGTGGAGTCGGCTGCCGCTGATGGTCGTCCCGTGCTGGCCGGGCCACTTGACACGGTCACGCGCCACCTCGTCGATACCGGGGTCCGCCTCATCGGGCTGTCCTGGGGCTATGACCTGCATGACCTCCACCGTGACGGTGCTGATCTCACCTGGCTTAGGCGACTGGACGGCCTGATCGTCGACTCGGATGCGAACCGGGCGATCGCCGTGAGCGCCGGGGTTGACGCAGCGCGGATCACGTTCCTGCCATGGGGGGTGGATCTCGCGGTGTTCGCCTTTCACGGGCCCGGGGTGGATGCCTTCCAGCTCGGCGTGCCGCCTCATGCACCGCTCGTGCTCTCGCTGCGTGCGCACGAGGCGATCTACCGCGTCTCCGACATCCTCGAGGCCTTCGCGCGCGTACCCCGCCCTGATGGCCTGCACGAGGATGTACCCGATCCGTATCTGATCGTGGGACATACGGGGTCGCTGACCTCGGCACTGCGTCAGCAGGCCGAGGATCTGGGGGTCACGTCGCGCATCCGCTTCATCGGATCGGTGCCGGAGCCGGAACTGGCGCCACTTCTCACCCGCGCCGCCTGTTACGTGACGGCGGCCGAGGTGGACGGCACCTCAGTGACATTGCTCCAGGCGATGGCCTGCGGTACCCCGGTGGTCGCCAGCGCGACGCCCGGGAACCTCGGCTGGATCGTCGATGGAGTCACCGGGTTCACCTTTCCCACGGGCGATACCGCTGCATTGGCTGCCGCGCTTGCTGACGTGATCGCCAGCTATCCGACGAGGGTGGCGCTGCGTGCCCGCGAGCGGGTCGCGGCCGATGCCGACTGGCATGCCAATCTCGGTCGACTGCAACGGGCGATGGACGCGGTCTGAGCCGCCGCGAGATAGCCGGATGGCCATCTATTGGCCCTCCTCAGGCTGGGTTCCGGTAACACTCCGGAAACCAGGATTCGCTAAGGTGGAAGCGTTTGCGGGCACCCCGCCCGGCAGCCGCCCGAGCGGCGGAGATCCACAGCCCGAGGAGTCAGAAGTGACAGTCAAGGTCGGCATCAACGGATTTGGTCGGATCGGTCGCAACTTCTACCGGGCCGTGGTGACCAGCGGCGCCGACGTCGAGATCGTGGGTATCAACGATCTGACGGACACGAAGACCCTGGCGCACCTGCTGAAGTACGACAGCATCCTCGGTCGCTTGGGCAAGGACGTCGTTGCCGGTGACGGCGAGATCGTCATCGATGGCAGGTCCATCCCGATCTTCGCGGAGCGCGATCCCGCTGCCCTGCCGTGGGCCAAGGTCGGCGCAGACATCGTGATCGAGTCGACTGGCTTCTTCACCGATGCCGAGTCGGCCGGAAAGCACCTCACCGCTGGCGCCAAGAAGGTCATCATCTCCGCGCCCGCCAAGGGCGAGGACATCACGATCGTCATGGGCGTCAACGACAAGGACTACAACCCGGCGACCGACAACATCATCTCCAACGCCTCCTGCACGACGAACTGCCTCGCACCGATGGCCAAGGTCATCGACGATGCTTTCGGCATCGAGCGCGGCCTGATGACGACGATCCATGCGTACACGAACGACCAGAACGTGCTGGACTACCCGCACAAGGACCTTCGTCGTGCGCGCGCCGCGGCCCTCAACATGATCCCGACGACCACCGGTGCCGCTAAGGCGATCGCGCTGGTCATGCCGCAGCTCAAGGGCAAGCTCGACGGTTACGCGATGCGCGTTCCGGTTCCGACCGGCTCCGCCACCGATCTCACGGTCGAGCTGAAGACGGCCGCCACGAAGGAAGAGATCAACGCGGCGATCAAGGCGGCCGCTGAGGGCCCCCTGAAGGGCGTCCTGCAGTACACCGAGGACCCGATTGTCTCGACCGACATCGTCACCGACCCGTCGTCGTGCATCTTCGACTCGGGCCTCACCTACGTGAACGGCAACATGGCGAAGGTCGTCGGCTGGTACGACAACGAGTGGGGCTACAGCAACCGCCTCGTCGATCTCGTCGGCCTCGTCGGCTCGAAGCTCTGAGACGACCATGAAGTCACTCGACGACCTTGAGGTCGCCGGGCGGACCGTGCTGGTCCGCGCGGACTTCAACGTGCCGCTGGCGGACGGACCGGACGGCAGCCGCGTCATCACCGACGACGGCCGCATCCGGGCCGCCCTGCCCACGCTCGCATACCTGCGCGACGCCGGGGCCAAGGTCGTCATCGTGGCTCACATGGGTCGGGCCAAGGGTGAGGTGGTGCCGGCGCTGAGTCTGGCGCCGGTCGCTGCCCGTCTGGGTGAGCTGCTGGATGCCCCTGTGCTGCTCTCGTCGTTGGCCGATGCGCCAGCGGCAGTTGCGGCCGAGCAGCCCGGGGCGGTGGTTCTCCTGGAGAACATCCGCTTCGATGCCCGTGAGACGAGCAAGGTGCTCGAAGAGCGCCAGTCGCTTGCTGCAGAGCTGGCCGCGCTGGCCGACGTCTACGTCTCCGACGGGTTCGGGGTCGTGCACCGGAACCAGGCGTCGGTCACCGATGTGGCCCGTCTGCTGCCGAATGCGGCAGGGCGGCTCGTGCACAAGGAGGCGACGGTCTTCTCGGCGCTGCTTGCCGACCCCGACCGACCGTATGTCGTGGTGCTCGGCGGGTCGAAGGTCAGCGACAAGCTGGGCGTCATCGGCAACCTCATCACCCGGGTCGACCGGCTGCTGATCGGTGGCGGCATGGCTTACACGTTCCTGGCGGCTCAGGGCTATGAGGTGGGCAACTCACTGCTGGAGGCCGATCAGGTCGACACGGTGCGCGGCTTCATCGAGCAGGCACAGGCTCGCGGCGTCGAATTGCTGCTGCCCGTCGACATCGTGATCGCTGACGCCTTCGCGGCTGATGCGGTCACGGAGGTCGTTGCGGCGGACGCCATCCCGGCCGGCTGGATGGGCCTGGATATCGGCCCGCGAACCAGCGAGCTGTTTGCCTCGCGCATCGCGGATGCTGGCACGGTCGTCTGGAACGGGCCGATGGGCGTGTTCGAGATGGCCCCCTTCGCCGGCGGGACCCGCGCGGTGGCTGAGGCGATGGCCGCGAGCTCCGCCATGACCGTCATCGGAGGCGGCGACTCCGCCGCCGCCGTCCGCATCCTGGGCGTCGATGAGGACGCTTTCACGCATATCAGCACGGGCGGGGGTGCCAGCCTCGAATTCCTCGAGGGCAAGGTGCTTCCCGGCCTGGCTGTCCTGGAGGAGAACGCCTGATGGCAACCACCCGCAAGCCCCTCATGGCCGGCAACTGGAAGATGAACCTCAATCACCTTGAGGCCATCGCACTCGTCCAGAAGCTCGCCTTCGCTCTCACGGACGATGACTACGCGGCTGTCGATTCAGCGGTGCTGCCGCCCTTCACGGACATCCGCTCGGTGCAGACGCTGGTCGACGGCGACAAGTACGACATCCAGTACGGCGCCCAGGACCTGTCCGTCAACGACGCAGGCGCCTTCACCGGGCAGATCAGTGGCGCCATGCTGCGCAAACTGGGCTGCACCTACGTCACGGTCGGGCACAGCGAGCGTCGCGAGTACAACGGCGAGACCGATGATGTCGTCAATGCCAAGGCGAAAGCGGCCCTGCGCAATGAGCTCATCCCGATCGTCTGCATGGGTGAGGAGCTGCCTATTCGGCAGGCCGGCACCCACGTGGCGCATGTTCTCGGCCAGCTCGACGCAGACCTTGACGGCCTGACTGCCGAGCAGGTGGCCGGGCTGGTCATCGCCTACGAGCCCGTGTGGGCCATCGGAACGGGCGAGGTTGCGACACCGGAGGATGCCCAGGAGGTGTGCGGGGCAATCCGCGCGCGGGTCAAGGAGACCTTCGGTGCGGATGCTGCTGCGGCCGTGCGAATCCTCTACGGCGGTTCGGTGAAGTCCTCGAATGTCGCCAGCATCATGGCCAAGCCGGATGTTGACGGTGCCCTGATCGGTGGCGCCAGCCTGGATCCCGATGAGTTCGTGGGGATCGTCCGCTTCCGCCTGCATCCGCCGGAGCTGGTGTCCTGACCACCGCGTCGCACGGGGCGATTCGTGACCTGGGCGGGCCACCGTCTATTCTCTACAGGTCCGGTCGGCAGACTTGGCGCATCGACCCTGGGAGTCCCGAATGATCACCGCGCTGACGATCGTGCTGGCCGTGATTCTCGTGATCACGAGTGTCCTGCTGGTGGTCCTCATCCTGCTGCACCGCGGCAAGGGTGGCGGACTGTCCGACCTGTTCGGCGGCGGTGTCAGCTCGTCGATCGGCGGCTCGTCTGTTGCCGAGAAGAATCTTGATCGCCTCACCGTAGGGCTCGGCCTGGTCTGGGCGGCGTGCATCGTCGCCGTCGGCCTGCTGGTCAGCACCGCGGCATAACCGGAAGGCTCTTACATGGCTGGTGGCAGTGCGATCCGTGGTAGCCGAGTAGGCGCCGGTCCGATGGGCGAGGCGGAGCGCGGCGAGGCGGCGCCTCGGATGTGGATCTCCTTCTGGTGCTCCCGCGGCCACGAGTCCAAGCCGAGCTTTGCCGCCGATGCCGCGATTCCTGAGGAGTGGGACTGCCCGCGATGCGGCCTCCCGGCCGGTCCGGACCAGGCGAACCCGCCGGCCCCGCAGAAGATCGAGCCCTACAAGACACACCTCGCGTACGTGAAGGAGCGCCGGTCCGACAAGGATGGCGCAGCCATTCTCGACGAGGCCCTGCAGAAGCTGCGCGGCGGCGCCTGATTCTTCGCCGAACGGCCCGTTGTGGTCGGGTTGAGCGCAGCGAACCC
>CAJAKT010000230.1 GCA_903940375.1 uncultured bacterium
CTGAGCTGGGCGCACTGGTTGGCGCCGTGCTCCTGGTCGGGGCCGGGTGGTGCTGGCTCGCAGCCACCTGCCGCGGCAGGTCCTGGATCGACGTCGCCCTCGTGATGGTTGGTTGGCCGGTATTCGCCTGGCTGACGGCGGACGCGGTCACCGGCCCCGGTGCGGCCGTGCCGATGGCGATTGCCTCGGCGGTCGCGGTCGAGGTCGTGCTCGCGACGGTTCTCGCTGGCCGGCTCCGACCGGTATCTGCCGACGAGCGCCCGTCGCTCGTCGTGGCAGGCTGACGGTATGACGGACGAGCCACGGACCGAACCGACACCGCCGCGCCGCGGTGGGTGGCGTGACTTCTGGCAGCTGCATGTGCCGCTCGTCCTGGTCCTGACCCTGTGCGCCATCGTGACCGTCATCGAGGCCCGTCGGGCGACCGAGGGTGTCTGGCGGGCCTGGTGGTACATGTTCGAGTGGCCGCTGTTCGGGCTGTTCGCCTTCTGGATCTGGTACCGCTACCGCAATGAGGGCTCCGTCACCAAGGGCATGGTCCAGCGCTGGCGCGATCGGGTGGCCGAGGCGACGGCCGAGGCCGAGCGTGCCGCGGAGCCGCCGCCCATTCCCGCCGATGATCCCGGTCTGCAGGCCTGGGATGGCTACCTCGATGAACTGCACCGGCGCGAGCCACCCGGTGGCCCCAAGACCGGTTCGTAGTGCCGATTCGGCCTGATTCAGCTCACTAGGTCATCCCAGCGTTGGGGCTGTGTACGGGTTGCGTTAGGCGGGGCCTGTCCGGTCAGGTGATGAGCGTCTTTGCGCCAGCATTGAGACATGAGCATCACGAGCGCGCAGCGACCCGACGTCCAGGAGCCCTGGCGTCAGGAGCCCATGCGTCCGGCCGTGCGTCGCCTGGCTCGCCCGCGACCCTCCCGCACCCGCACCGGCGACCTGCTGGCTGTTGCCGGGTTCATCGTCGTGGTGACCCTCGGCATCTGGTGGCAGCACGGCGGCCTGACCGGCCTGCTGGCCGGCGGCGTGAGCACCCTCTCCGGGATCGGGCAGGTCTTCGGGCTGATCGCTGCACTGGCGGCGCTGGGCGGGCTGGTGCTGACGTCCCGTCCGCGCTTCATCGAGCGGCGTTACGGGCAGGACTCGCTGCTGGCGGCCCATCGCTGGTTCGGCATCACGACCGTGCTGGCCCTGTTGGTTCACGCCGTGGCCGACACCTGGGCCTGGGGTGCCGCTACGGGTGGCACCATCGTCACGGGTCTCGTCGACCTGCTCGCCAATCAGGCGTGGATGGTGGCGGCAACCGCAGGCACCGTGCTCATGATCGTCATCGGGCTCTCGTCGTGGCGTCGGCTGCGCCAGCGCATCCCATACGAGACGTGGTACTTCGTCCACCTGACCGGCTACCTCGCCGTGCTGCTCGGCTTCGGGCATCAGCTGACTCTCGGTGCGGACTTCGCCACCGACACCTTCGCCTTCTGGTGGTGGAGTGCACTCTTCATCGCGACGGCGGTGTTCATCATGTACGCGCGCATCGGCGACCTGCTGCGTTCGCTGACCCGACGCATCTACGTCACGGCCGTGTCGCGAGAGGCCAACGGCATCGGCTCGCTGCATGTCTCAGGACCCGGACTTCGCCGGATGCGCGTCGCCGGCGGCCAGTACTTCAACGTCCGCGTGATGACACGCGACCTGTGGTGGCAGGCGCATCCGTTCTCGGTGTCGGCTGCCCCCACGACGAGCGGCATCCGCTTCACGATCAAGGAGCTCGGCGAGGACTCGACGAGCATTCTGCGGGCCCGACCGGGGACCAGAGTCGTACTTGAGGGTCCCTACGGCGTTTTCACGGTCGAGCAGGCCGGGGGAGCGCCCGTGGTCCTGGTTGCCGGCGGTGTCGGCATCTCGCCGATCCGCGCGCTGCTCGAAGACTGCACGCCGCAGCAGCGGCCGATCGTCATCGTGCGTGTACGCGACGAACGTGACGTGGCGCATCGCCAGGAACTCGAGCGCATGGTCGAGGCCCGCAATGGCGTGCTGCATGTCCTGGCCGGCCGTCGTGAGTGGTTCACCCGCAACGACCCGTTCTCTCCGGACATCCTGCGCACCTCGATTCCGGATATCGCCGGCCGGCATGTGTTCGTCTGCGGTCCGGCATCCCTGGAATCGGCTGTCATGACCGGAATGCGCAAGGCGGGCGTGCCCACGAGGAATATCCACCACGAGAGATTCGGAGTCTGACATGGCTGGACTCGCGCGACGCATTGCGCCTGCGGCGGCCCTCGGCGGCCTCGCGGTGGTGATCGTCGGAGTTGCCGATCCGGCATTGGCCGGACGCACGGACTCGACCGCGACGGGCACGACGTCGACATCGGCTAAGGCAGCTACGGAGACCGCTGCGCAGGCACCGGTCGACGAGCCCACGACGTGCGCGAAC
>CAJAKT010000231.1 GCA_903940375.1 uncultured bacterium
CGACAAGACGCTGCGCGGCATGCACAAGCCAGATGACCCGATCCGTGCTCGCGATGCCTACCTGTTCGCGGTCATCATGCTGGCCAGGGAGAAGGCGCTCACCGGCACGTACGTCCGGGGACGCAAGCTGGAGACCTCATCAGGTACCGGACGATTGGGGGCCTGAGATCGCCCACGAAGCGTCGGCCATCGCCATCTTCTCGGCCGATCCCGCCCACCAGGCCGAGGTGGGCTCGTGGCAGGCCGGTATCGATGCTGCTGCCTCGAAGTTCCCTGGGTTCATCGACTCGCAGGTGACGCCGCCGGTGACTACCGACGGTGATTGGGCTGTCGTGATGATCTTCGAGTCACCGCACGACCTTCACGTATGGCTCGATTCCGAGGAGCGGCGCTCGCTGCTGTCCGCCGGAGAGAAGTACGGCGTGGTGACCAAGGTGCCGACCATCGTGTTGGTCGAGGGACAATCCCCACCTCCCGGTATTGCGGTGATCCTGCACCGGGTCTCACCCCAGCGCGAGGTCGCCTTCAAGGCTGCCGAGAATGAGTTGCTGCTGGCATCGAAGAACTTCCCCGGCTTCACGTCCGCGGTATTGGTGCGCCCCACGATCAGCGATGGGCCCTGGGTATCGGCGACCATCTTCTCCTCGGAGGCAAATCTGCAAGGCTGGATGACATCCCCCGAGCGTGCTGCCCTGCTACCCAGGCTGCGCGAGCAGTTGTCGACGGATTTCGTGACCTATACCCGCCATACGCCGTTCGGCTCGATCGTTCGGTTTGACGGGAACTCCGCTCAGGTCACGCCCGACTGGAAGACGGCGATGATCGTCCTGCTCGTGCTGTTCCCGATCGTCATGCTGTTGACGCGCTTCTTCGGGCCGGCCGTGGAGGGGCTTGGACTCAATCCCGGGCTGACCACCTGGTTCAGCAATGTCGCCAGCGTCGCCCTTCTGACATGGGTGTTCATGCCCTGGGCCACCAAGGTCTTCGCATGGTGGCTGGATCCCGTCGAGGGTGCCGCCTTGAAGCCAACGATCAAGGGAATCGTCATCCTCGTGATTCTGTACGCCATCACGCTGGCGATCTTCCTAGCAACACGTTCCCTGCAATTCTGGGACTACAGCAAATAGGACGTTCCGCTTTCCAGCGGACATTTCGATGCGCGATCAGAACTTCTCACGGAGAAGCCGGCGTTCTGGGGCGCAACCGGGATGCGCAGCGGGCTACTGTACGGACAACGCAAGACGAACTCGGGAGGAGACACCATGCAAGCAAGGGGAATACGGCGACTCGTGGTTGTGTGTGCCGCGATCGGAGTCGCCAGCGCAACGATGGCCCTCGCTCCGCCCGCATGGTCGTCGGACAACGTGAATCTTGCGTCAGTGCAGCCCAAGGTTCCCTTCACGGTCTACGAACCGACGTTCACGGCCGGCCTGCCATTGCTGAGCGTGAAGGTGAGCAAGTTCGATCCCCAGGCCGTTGGCGGGAAGCCAGGTCAGTGCACCTACTACCTGAAAGCGCAATACGGGAACTGGAACCCTTCGCTGACTCTCAC
>CAJAKT010000232.1 GCA_903940375.1 uncultured bacterium
AGCCGTCGCGCGCCTCCTCGACCCGTCGTAGCTCGGTGGCGAGTCCGACGACGGCCCGGTCCGCCTGGAACTGGGCGAAGGAGGTCTCGAGGACCTCACGGGCGGCGTGCCGTCCCATGCGCGACACCAGGTTGACGGCCATGTTGTAGGACGGCTGGAAGGAGGACCGCAGGGGGTAGGTGCGGGTCGAGGCCAATCCCGCCAACGACCGCGGGTCGAGGCCTGGCTGCCAGAGGACGACGGCATGACCCTCGATGTCGATTCCCCGTCGGCCCGCGCGGCCGGTGAGCTGGGTGTACTCCCCCGGGGTGAGATCAACATGGGTCTCGCCATTCCACTTGACCAGTCGCTCGAGGACGACGGACTTCGCCGGCATGTTGATCCCCAGTGCCAGCGTCTCCGTGGCAAAGACAACCTTGCACAGGCCCTGCTGGAACAGGGTCTCGACGATCTCCTTGAAGACGGGGAGCAGCCCCGCATGGTGCGCAGCGAGCCCGCGCTCCAGCGCCTCCAGCCATTCGTCGAAGCCCAATGCCGCAAGATCGTCGTCGGGCAGTTCTCGGGTGGCCTCCAGCGCGATGCTGCGGATCGCCTTGCGCTCATCGGACGAGGTGAGCCGCAATCCGGCGTGCAGGCACTGACGCACGGCCTCGTCGCAGCCGGCGCGGCTGAAGAGGAAGTAGATGGCGGGCAGGAGTCCCTCGCGCTGCAACCGCTCAGCGACCTCGCTGCGCCAGGGGGTCTTCGGCCCACGCCCACGGTTTCGGTCAGGGCCGCGGCGCTTGTCGCCGTGCCGGGGGGCCTGCCGCTCCGCCTCGCGGGCCATCCGGACGAGTTCCGGGTTGACGACCTGCTGGTCGTCATCGATGAACAGGTCGTGCATCCGCGGCCCGGCCATCACGTGCTGCCACAACGGGACGGGACGGTGCTCCTCGACCACGATGGCTGTCTCGCCGCGCACGGTGGCCAGCCAGGCACCGAACTCCTCCGCGTTGCTGACGGTGGCAGACAGCGCCACCACGGTCACCGACTGCGGCAGGTGGATGATGACCTCCTCCCACACCGCTCCCCGGAAGCGATCGGCCAGGTAGTGCACCTCGTCCATGACGACGTAGCCGAGGTCATGCAGGGTGGAGGAACCCGCATAGAGCATGTTGCGGAGCACCTCGGTCGTCATGACGACGATGGGTGCCTCGCCGTTGATGCTGTTGTCTCCGGTCAGGAGGCCCACCTGCGATGCGCCATGGCGAGCCACGAGGTCGTTGTACTTCTGATTCGACAGAGCCTTGATCGGCGTCGTGTAGAAGCACTTCCGGCCCTGCGCGAGTGCCAGGTGGATGGCGAACTCACCCACCACGGTCTTACCGGAACCTGTAGGAGCGGCCACGAGGACACCCCGACCGGACTCCAGGGCCTGACATGCCTTGACCTGGTAGTCGTCGAGGCCGAAGACGTAGCCGGTGGCGAACGCCCCAACTTCGGAGCGTTCGATGGCCGCACGTGACTTCGCGGCGGCATAACGCTCGGCAGGACTGGGCATGGCCTCAGGCTACGGCCCTGCCGTGGAGTCAGGCCGGCAGCACGCGCAGAGCCCCCGCGTGGACCGAGATCGAGATCGGCAGCGGGCCGATGCGCTCACCGTCGGCATACGCCAGCTGCCCGGCGGCGGAGATCCGGAACGTACGACCGCGGTACGTGCGGACGGCCGGATGGTGGATGTGCGTTCCCTTGAACACACTCGGGAACACGCGCAGGAAGGTGGGCTTGGAGACGGCGCCCAGCCACGTCACGTCGAGCAGGCCGTCGTCGGACAGTGCATCGGGGCACACCCTCATCCCGCCGCCGTACCGAGGACCGTTGCCCACGGAGACGAGCATTCCCGGTCCCGTGTGAATCTCACCGTCGATGTCGACGGTGTAGTCGAGGGCGGTGAAGGACGCCAGTTCCCGAACGATGGCGATGTTGTAGCGCTGGCCACCCAGGCGACTCATCGTATTGGCGCGTTCGTTGACCGACGAGTCGAAGCCGGTGGACAGTACGCCGAGGAAGTAGCGGCGGGTGCCGTCGTCGGCTGTCACCTCACCGACATCGATCAGGCGGACGGGGGCAACGCCGAGTGCCCGCACGAGTCCTGTCGCGATGTTGTCGCCGTCGCCCGTCGCGAACCCCAGTCCAGCGGCGATGTCGTCGCCGGATCCCCCGGCGACAATGCCCAGCGGCACGTCACTGCCGATCAGGCCCTGGAGCACGGCGTGCACGGTGCCGTCGCCGCCACATGCGACCACGGCACGTGCGCCCGCGGCTACGGCCTCGGCCGCGGTACGCGTGGTGTCGGCCGTTGAGGAGGGATGGATGAGGCGGCACGGGATCCCGGCATCACGCAAGGCCTTCGTGGCAAGACTGGCGTGCCGTGCTCCGCGGCCGGCTCCGGCGAGGGGATTGGCGATGAGCCAGACCTCCCCCGCCACCTCAGGTGGCCCCGTCATGCGGCGGATCGTCCAGCGGCGAAGGTGTCACATCCAATGGGGAGATCTCATCGTCGTCAAGATCGGAGAAGTCCTCGCCAGACGATTTCCGGCGACGGTCCCTGCGTCTGTCGTTGAGCAGCATGACACCGACGGCGAGCGTCACCAGCAGCATCAACGGGCCAGCAAGCAGCAGGAGGTTGATGGGATCGCCGGTCGGTGTCGCCACGGCGGCGAAGATCAGCACCACGATGATGATCCAGCGCCACCAGCTGAGCAGACGCCGACCGGGCAGCACCCCGGCAAAGTTGAGCAGCACCAGCAGCAGCGGGATCAGGAAGCCGATGCCGAAGACCAGGATCGTCCGAAGGAAGAAGGACAGGTATCGGTCGACGGAGACGATGTTCTCGACATTGTCCGGGGTGAAGCCCAGCAGGACCGAAAGGCCGAGGGGCAGCACGGTGTAGGCCAGCATTACGCCGGCGAGGAACAACGGTGTTGCGGCGGCAGCGAAGCCGATGGCCCAGCGCCGCTCGTTCTTTCGAAGCCCGGGGGTGACGAAGCGCCACACCTGATAGAGCCAGACGGGCGCAGAGAGGACGAGACCTGCGACTGCGGCTATCTGGATCTGCAGGACGAAGGGATCGGCGACGCCCGTCAGGGCCAGGGTCACCTGCCGCCCGTCAGCGCGTGCCTGGTCGACTGCGCCGCTGAACGGTTCGCTGAGCCAGGCGAAGAGCTGGTCGTAGTACATCCAGCCGATCACCATGCCGATGGCGATGGCGATGCCTGACTTGACGAGCCGGGAACGCAGTTCCCGCAGATGCTCAGTGAGCGGCATGGCAGCCGGTTGCTCGGCCGCCTGCTCCTTCAGCGCCATTCCGGTTGGGCCGGTGCCGCGTCAGCCCTCGGCCCGCTCCGCGGGCGAGGAGTCCGGTGCTGTCTCAGGGGCCGGCGCGGGCGGGATGGCTGCGGGCGGTGCCGCAGGCGGGGCGCTGGGCGAGCTGGCCGAAGCCTCCGCCGCAGCGTCATCCGTCAGGCCCTTGGTCTCGGCCTTGAAGATCCGCAGGGAGCGCCCGAGGCCGCGGGCGGCGTCGGGAAGGCGCTTGGCTCCGAAGAGCAGCACGATGACGGCGATGATGATGAGCCACTCGACAGGCTTCAGGTTCGGCACGCCGCTACTCCTTGGCTGACATCGGCCCCAGTGGCCGGCGACCTACAGTACCGCTCAAGCGTACGTCCCCCGTGCCGAACGGGCCTCGTCCGCCACGGCCACGACCAGATCGGCCGGCTCGACGACCACGGCGGCCCCCCGCAGGGAGAGCACCAGGTGGACGGCCCACTCGAGTGAGTGCAGCGGCAGCTCAATTCGCGCGCTTCCGTCGGCGGACTCCGAGAGCAGCCGCCCATGGTGGACATCGGCCACCCAGCGGGCGGACGGACTGACATCCAGCATCGCGGTTCGGGGCTGGTTCGAGTCTGTTGCGTCAGTGGCAGCAGGGGTGGTCGTCGGAGCGCCGACATGAGCCTCGATGACCCTGTCGAGTCGGAAGGTGCGCACGGCATCTGCGGAAAGGCAGAACGCCTCGAGATACGGCACGCCGTCGATGGTGTGCAGCCGGAGAGGCTGGACAGTGCGATCCGTGACCTCGTCGCGCGTCGCGGATGCGTATCGGAGGACGAGGTCACGTCGCTGCGCCAGCGATGTGTCGACGGCCGAGGTGACGTCTGCCGGCACATTCACCTGAACGGTGACGAACCGGTCGGAGGCGGAGTCGGTGGCGACACGCTCGATCTTCGCGGCGGCGGTGACGATCGCCTCTCGATCCACGATGCCGGGCAACTGCGCGAGCATGCGCAGGGCCACCAGCAGGCTCAGCGCCTCCTCGTGCGTCAGGCGCAGCGGCTGCCCGAGGGTCTGCGGGTCGAGAACGTGGATGACTCCGTCGTCCCAGAAGTCGATGTCGACCAGTTGATCGGGTCCGTATCCCGGCACGCCGCAAACCACCAGGAGCCACAGATCGCGCTCGAGCTGCTCCGCACTCACACCGAAGTGCGCGGCGCATTCGCTGATCGTGACTCCGTCGTGCGCCAGCAGCCACGGCACCAGGGTGAGGAGCCGGGTGAGGCGGTCACCGGCCGTGGCGCTCATGGAGTTCCCGCCGAATGCGCCGTGCACAACTGGTCAAGGGCGGTGAGCACTCCCGCGATCACCTCAGGGGGCGCCAGGGCGACGACGTCGGCGCCGGCACCACAGATGACCGCGACCAGGTCATCGACGGACACTCCTTCAATGGTGAGCGCGTCGGCCGTCCAGGGGTCGACGCCCTCGGCGGCCACGGCACGACGGCGCACGGAAGCCGCGCGCCCGGCTGCGACGCGCACCTGGGCCTGCACGGTTGCGTCATCGCGGGTCGGTCCGATCGAGTACCCGGCAATGTCGAAAGACGGTGGCGGCGGGGTCTGCCGGGGGCGGCCGGTGATGACAACCGGGCCGGTGATGCGGGACAGCCGGAAGGTGCGCTCGGCTGACCGTTCGTGATCGAACGCGACGAGGAACCAATGGCCCGCGGACGACCGCAGGCCCCAGGGCGACACTGTGCGCACGTGGGGCTCGGTATCGGTTGGTGACCGATAGGGAAAGGTCACGGTGCGGTCCTGCCGCAGCGCCGCCATCAAGGGCAGCAGTGCGCCGTCGCTGACGGTCAGCTGCACGCTCCCCCGCAGGTCGGCGGGGGTCCAGACATCGGCGTCGCCCGCCAGGGTCTCGAGCTTGCGCAGCGCCACTCCCGCCACAGGTGCGACCACGGCCTGGCCCCACACCTGGGCGGCGATCGCCACGGCAGACCGTTCCTCGATCGTGAGGTCGAGCTGCGCGAGGGCGTACCGGTCCTGCGGGATGCGGTAGCCCAGCACCTCGCCATTGGGCTCTGCCACGGTCTCGACCGGAATACCCATCGAACGCAGCTCATCCTTGTCGCGCTCGAACATCCGCTCGAAGGCTGCCGGTGATGCGGCCTGGTCGTAACCAGGGATCCGTCGCTCGATGTCGGCACGCGAGACAGCCACCGATGTATCCATGAGGCAGATCACCAGATTGAGCAGGCGCTCCGTGCGCTCGACGTGCGTCAAGGGCGACTAACCCACGTTCAGGAGGTCGATCACGAAGACCAGGGTGCGGCCGGAGAGCCGATGGCCGGTGCCGGCCTCGCCGTAGGCGAGTGCTGGCGGGATGACGAGCTGGCGGCGTCCGCCGACGCGCATCCCCGGGATGCCCTCCTGCCAGCCGGCGATCAGCCCGGCGAGCGGAAAGGTGATGGACTCGCCACGATCCCAGGAGGCGTCGAACTGCTCCCCCGTCTCGAAGTCGACACCGAGGTAGTGCACCTCGACCCGGCCACCGGGCACGGCCTCAGCACCGTCGCCGACGATGATGTCGGTGATGACCAGCTGGTCGGGTGCCGGTCCCTCAAGGAAGTCGATCTCGGGCTTGCTGGCCATTGCTGTCTCCTGTGGTGTGTTGCGGGTGGACGGTTCGGCGGCTACTAGCCGATGGACTGAAGCTGGACGACGAAGATGAGGGTTTCACCTGGCGCGATCCCCTGGTTGCCCTGATCTCCGTAGCCGAGGTCCGAGGGGATGACGAGCAGTCGCTGCCCGCCGACCTTCATGCCCACCAGACCCTGCTGCCAGCCGGCGATGACTCCGTCAAGCGGGAACGTCGCAGGCTCACCGCGGCTGTAGGACGAGTCGAAGAGGGTGCGACCGCCGAGGCCGACACCGCAGTAGTCAACGGTGAGCGAGTCGCCGGCCACGACAGCCTGTCCCGTTCCTTCGGTGATGTCCGCAACCCCTAGCTCGGTGGCGGGCTGGGCGTCCGTGGCGACGGTGATGGCCGGTGCGCCATTGGGCTGGAAGATCGCGGTGACCGGCCCGATGGTGGTGCCACTCGGGGGTGCATCGACGGGCATGACCTGCCCGCTCACGCAGTCGACGGTCACGAAGGGCGAGAGCGCAGCGGCCTGGCTTGCGGGGGGCGCGATGGCGGATGCCGTAGCGGCACCGGAGGGGGCCTCAACCCGTTCATCGGTCTGCTGCCCGCAGGCGGTGAGGCTCAGGGCGAGGATGCTGGCTCCGGCCAGGGCGATAGCGCGTCGGTTCATCCCCGGAGCCTAGCCAAGGCCGGTTACATGCTGGCGATGAGGCGTTCGACACGCTCGTCGACGCTGGCGAACGGGTCCTTGCACAGGACGGTGCGCTGGGCCTGATCGTTCAGCTTGAGATGAACCCAGTCGACCGTGAAGTCGCGGCGTCGCTCCTGAGCACGCCGGACGAAGTCCCCGCGCAGCTTGGCCCGGGTCGTCTGGGGCGGGACCGACTTGGCCTCGAACACCGCCAGGTCAGAAGTGACCCGCTCGACGAGCCCATTGCGCTCGAGGATGTTGTACAGGCCACGGCGGCGGCTGATGTCGTGGTACGCCAGGTCCAGTTGGGCGATCCGAGCGGACTCCAGTCCGAGATCGTGCTTGCCCATGTACCGCTCCAGCATGCGCAGCTTGATCGCCCAGTCGATCTCACGATCGATGAGGCTGAGGTCGTCGGCTTCGATCGCCTTCAGGGACCTGCCCCAGAGCTCGAGGACGCGTCGAGTGGTGCCCGTGGGCTCATCGACCAGGCCGCGCCTGTCCGCGAAGTCAGCAGCCTTCTCGAAGTACTCCCACTGCATCGCCAGAGCAGACAGCTCCCTTCCCGTGGTCAGCTTCACGGGTCGCTTCCCCGTCCTGTCGTGGCTCATCTCGCGGATGGCGCGGATGGGATTGTCGAGGGACATGTCGCGCATGACGACACCGGCCTCAAGCATCCGCAGCACCAGATCCGCCGAGCCCACCTTGAGCATGGTCGTCGTCTCGCTCATGTTGCTGTCACCGACGATGACATGCAGCCGGCGGTACAGGTCGGCATCGGCGTGCGGCTCATCGCGCGTGTTGATGATCGGTCGCGATCGGGTCGTCGCGCTGGACACGCCCTCCCACATGTGGTCGGCCCGCTGGCTGAGGCAGTAGACCGCGCCGCGCGGGGTCTGCAGGACCTTGCCCGCCCCGGCAATCAGCTGGCGCGATATGAGGAACGGGATGAACCGCTCGGCCAGCCGGGCAAACTCACCCTTGCGTTCGATCAGGTAGTTCTCATGACAGCCGTAGGAGTTGCCGGCGGAGTCGGTGTTGTTCTTGAACAGGTAGATGTCGCCGTCAATCCCCTCCTCCTGGAGACGACGCTCGGCGTCGATCACGAGGCCCTCGAGGATGCGTTCGCCCGCTCGGTCATGGGTGATGAGCTGTGGGATGGCATCGCACTCGGCCGTGGCGTACTCCGGGTGGCTGCCGACATCCAGGTAGAGCCGAGATCCGTTGGTCAGGAAGACGTTGCTGCTGCGCCCCCACGCCACGACCCTGCGGAACAGGTAGCGCGCCACCTCGTCAGGACTCAGCCGCCGTTGACCGTTGAACGTGCACGTGACCCCGTACTCGGTCTCGATCCCGAAGATGCGGTGGTCCATGGCCTTACGTTACGTCGGACCGAGGGCTCCCGTGCCGCTACGACGCGAGGAGCTCGGCGAGCCGGCCGTTTGCGAGCCGCTGGAAGGTGCGGCGCGGACGCGATCGGTCGAGGACGGCAACTTCGAGCTGGGCCGGGGTGAGGACCCGCGTCACATCGTCACCGTGCTCCCCCATGAGTCCGACGGCCAACCGCACGCATGCGTCGAGCGGCATTCCCTCGACCCAGGCATCTGCCAGGGCCGCCGAGATGGGCTCGGCGGCACCGCCCATGGCGACGTAGCCGCGCTCGTCTGCAACCGATCCGTCGAACATGAGTCGGTAGAGCTGATCGGAATCGGACGCGGGCCCGACCTCGGCGACGACGATCTCGACCTCGAACGGCTTGTTCGTCTCGGTGAAGATCGTGCCAAGGGTCTGGGCATAGGCGTTGGCGAGACTGCGACCCGTGACGTCGCTCCTGTCATAGGAGTAGCCGCGCATGTCGGCCAGGCGCACGCCCGCTACGCGCAGGCTCTCGAACTCGTTGTACTTGCCGACGGCCGCAAAGCCGATGCGGTCGTAGAGCTCGCTGATCTTGTGCAGGGCATGCGAGGGATTCTCGGCCACGAAGACGATGCCACCGCTGTACTGCATCACGATCACGCTGCGTCCGCGGGCGATTCCCTTACGTGCGAAATCGGCCTTGTCCCGCATGATCTGCTCAGGCGAGACGTAGAAGGGCACGCTCATGAGTCCTCCCCCCGTCTGGCGCCGGCCTGCGGACCGTCTGGCCGGCTCATTCGCGCGTCGAGCATGGCCTGAACGCGCGGCGCAACGTCATCGTCTCCGAGGATGCGGGCACCTGCTGCATCGACCACGCCAATGACGGGATAGATGCCACGCGCCATGTCCGGGCCTCCGGTCGCGCTGTCGTCATCCGCTGCGTCGTACAGCGCCTCGAGCGCCACCGATACGGCATCGTCGGAGGTGGCGCCTCGGCGGAAGAGCTTCTTCAGTGAACCTCGGGCGAACGAGGAGCCAGAGCCGACGGCGTAGAAGTCGTGCTCTTCGTAGCGACCGCCCGTGACGTCGTACGAGAAGATCCGGCCCGCGTTGCGTGCCAGATCGAAGCCGGCGAAGAGCGGTACCACCGCGAGGCCCTGCAGGGCCAGTCCCAGATTCCCGCGCAGCATGGTGGCCAGGCGATTCGCCTTGCCATCCAGAGACAGCGGAAGTCCCTCGATCTTCTCGTAGTGCTCGAGTTCCACCTGGAAGATGCGCACCAGTTCGACGGCGAGTCCGGCGGTGCCGGCGATGCCGATCAGCGAGTGCTCGTCAGCGACGAAGACCTTCTCGATGTCGTGCTGGGCGATCAGGTTGCCCATCGTCGCGCGTCGATCGCCCGCCATGACGACACCGTTCCCGGTGCGCAAGGCCACGATCGTGGTGCCGTGCGGAGCGACTCCGTGGCGACCCATCGCCTCCTGGTCGCCGACCGGGAACTGCAATCGCTCGGGATGCAGGGCGGCCAGGAACTCGACGAAGGACGACGAGCCGGTGGCGCGGTACGGATTCGGAAGTCCGAGCGGGGCGTTCACTGCCCGCCCTTCTGCACGAACGACTTGACGAAGTCCTCCGCGTTGGCCTCCAGGACACTGTCGATCTCGTCGAGGATCGCGTCGACATCGTCAGTCAGGGCTGAGGACGCGGACTCAGACGGGGCCGTTGCCTCCTCGGGCTCCTGGGCGGCCCGGTCGACCCGACGCTGCTCGGCACTCTCACGCTGCGGCATGTGGTCAGGCTATCGCGAACCGGTGGCGCTCAACTGGCCGATGAGCGTGGTGACGTCCGGTGAAGAGTCCAGCAGGCTGCCGACATGGTCCCGTGTGCCGCGTAGTGGTTCGAGCGTCGGGACGCGCAGGAGGGATTCACGACCGGGCACATCGAAGACCACGGAGTCCCAGGAGGCGGCGGCGATGGCCTCGGGATAGCGGCGCATGCACTCGCCACGGAAGTAGGCACGAGTGTCCTGCGGGGCGTGGTCCACGGCGTGCTCCACCTCACGGTCCGTGAACATCCGTCGAAGGCGCCCACGTTCCTCCAGGCGAGCCGCAAGCCCCTTATCGGGGCGGATGTCGGCGTACTGCAGGTCGATCAGCTGAAGTCTGGGCGAATCCCACGACAGGCCATCACGTCGCACGAAGCCGTCCATGAGCACGAACTTGGCCACCCAGTCCAGCTGATCCGCCAGTTCGAGCGGGTCGCGCTCGAGCGTGTCCAGCGTATGTCGCCAGGCGGCGAGGACGCGCCCGGTCTCGTCGTCCTGCTCGGCGTGGTCAGAGCGAGCGCAGAAGGCCTCGGCACGCTCGAGGATCTCCCATTGAACCTGGATGGCGGTCCGGCGTCGGCCGTCGGCCATGGCCATCTGATGTGTCAGTCCCACGTCGTGGGAAACTGCATGCATCTCCGCGACCGGCCGCTGCATCGTCCAGTCCTGGCCTCGGAGGAATCCCTCCTCGATCATCGACAGGACGATGGCGGTGGTCCCGAGCTTCAGATAGGTCGCCGTGTCGCTCAGGTTGGCGTCCCCGACGATGACATGCAGTCGACGGAACCTCTCCGGATCAGCGTGCGGCTCGTCGCGCGTGTTGATGATGGGCCGCTTGAGCGTCGTCTCGAGGCCGACTTCCACCTCGAAGAAGTCGGCCCGCTGAGTCAGCTGGAAGGCCGCGCGCCGACCGTCCTGTCCGATGCCCAGACGGCCCGCCCCCGTGAAGACCTGCCGAGTGATGAAGAAGGGCGTGAGGTGGCGGACGATGTCAGCGAAGGGGGTGGCGCGGCGCATGAGGTAGTTCTCGTGGCAGCCGTAGGAGGCACCCTTGTTGTCGGTGTTGTTCTTGTACAGGAGCACCGGGTTCGACTGCGGGATGGCGGCTGCCAATGCCATCGCCCGCCGCATGATCTCGACGCCGGCTCGGTCCCAGAGGACGGCATCGCGTGGGTTGGTGACTTCCGGCGTGGACAGTTCGGGATGGGCATGGTCGACGTAGAGCCGGGAACCATTCGTGAGAATCACGTTCGCCATGCTGACGTCGTCGTCCGTGAGCTGGCTCGGATCGGCGTCCGCCCGAGTCATGTCGAAGCCGCGAGCGTCGCGCAGTGGGCTCTCAACCTCGTAGTCCCAGTGCGCCCGGTATCTGCCGCCCCGGAGGGCATGCTGTCCGTAGGCATTGACGATCTGCGAGCTGGAGACCATCGGATTGACATTCGGATGCCCCGGCACGGAGATGCCGTACTCCGTCTCGATACCCATGACGCGACGGACGGTCACTACAGGTACTGCCCCGTGTTCGCCACGTTCTCGATGGAGCGGCCCGGCTCCGAGCCCTTCTTGCCCTGGATCAGGGTGCGGATGAACACGATGCGCTCACCCTTCTTGCCCGAGATCCGCGCCCAGTCATCAGGATTGGTCGTATTCGGGAGGTCCTCGTTCTCACGGAACTCATCGATGCAGGCTGCCAGCACGTGCTGGACGCGAATGCCCTTCTCCCCCATGTCAAGGAAGTCCTTGATGGACATCTTCTTCGCCCGGGCAACGATGTTCTCGATCATCGCGCCTGAGTTGAAGTCCTTGAAGTACAGGATCTCCTTGTCGCCGTTGGCGTAGGTGACCTCGAGGAACATGTTGTCGTCGCTCTCGTCGTACATCCGCTCGACAGCGCGCTGGATCATCTCCCGACACGTGGCCTCGGCATCGCCGCCGTGCTCGGCAAGGTCATCGGGATGCAGCGGAAGAGTGGGCACGAGGTACTTCGTGAAGATGTCGCGTGCTGCCTCGGCATCGGGGCGCTCGATCTTGATCTTCACATCGAGGCGGCCGGGTCGGAGGATGGCCGGATCGATCATGTCCTCGCGGTTTGACGCGCCGATGACGATGACGTTCTCCAGGCTCTCGACACCGTCGATCTCGCTGAGCAGCTGCGGCACGATCGTGTTCTCCACGTCGCTTGACACCCCGCTGCCACGCGTGCGGAAGAGCGAGTCCATCTCGTCGAAGAAGACGATGACCGGCATTCCCTCCGAGGCCTTCTCCCGTGCGCGCTGGAAGACCAGCCGGATGTGGCGCTCCGTCTCGCCGACGTACTTGTTGAGCAGCTCGGGACCCTTGATGTTGAGGAAGAAGGAGCGGCCCTCTTCACGGCCCGTGCGCTCCGCCACCTTCTTCGCAAGTGAGTTCGCCACGGCCTTGGCGATCAGCGTCTTGCCGCATCCCGGCGGGCCGTAGAGAAGGATGCCCTTGGGCGCCTTGAGATCGTGCTCGGCAAAGAGCTCGGGATGCATGAACGGCAGTTCGACCGCGTCACGGATGGCATCGATCTGGTCGCCGAGTCCGCCGATGTCCTCGTAGCGGATGTCGGGCACCTCCTCGAGGACGAGTTCCTCGACCTCGGACTTGGGGATGCGCTCGAAGACGTACCCGGCGCGGACATCGCACAGCAGCGAGTCGCCGGCCCGCACCCGCTGCTCACGCAGGGGCTGAGCAATGCGCACGACTCGCTCCTCGTCGGTGTGACCTAGGACGAGCGCCCGTTCACCGTCATCGAGGAACTCCTTGAAGATCACGATCTCGCCGGTGTCCTCGAAGGCCAGTGCGTCGATCACATTCAGGGACTCGTTGAGCATGACCTCCTGGCCCGGCATGAGCCGCTCAACATCGATCGTGGGGCTGAGGGCGACGCGGAGCTTCCTGCCGGCGGAGACGATGTCGGCGGTGCCGTCGTCATAGCGCCGCAGGAGCGTGGCGAAGCCGCTGGGCGGCTCGCCCAGTCGATCAACCTCGCCCTTGAGGGTGACGATCTGCTCTCGGGCATCGCGAAGGGTGGTGATCAGCCGGGTGTTGTGGTCCTTCTGCGCCGCGAGCTCGCCGCGTACCTCGGACAGTGCCGTTTCCAGCCCGTGCACCCGCGCGGGCCACCCGTCTGATTCGCTCATGACACCTCCCACAGCCTCGTCCGCGCCACTGTAACCCGCGCACGGCGAAATCACCCGAGGACACGGGTCAGGCGTCGGCCTGCTCCGCCGCCGCGTCTGCAGACCCGGGGCCGGTGTAGTCGCTGCCGTATGAACCTGGCGAGGGTCGACGCCGCTTGGGTGGCAGAACGGTCCCAGCAGCAAGCCGCCGGGTCGTCACGAGGAATCCGGTGTGCCCGTTCATCCGATGGTCGGGACGCACCGCTAGGCCCTCGAGGTGCCACGTCCGCATGAGGGTCTCCTCGGCACGCGGCTCGGTCCATCCGCCGAAGACCCGTAGCGTCTCGACGAGGCGGGACAGCTGGGTCGTGGTGGCGACGTACCCGACGAGGACGCCGCCGGGAGCCAGGGCGTTCCAGACGGCATCCACGCACTCCCAGGGCGCGAGCATGTCCAGCACGACCGCATCGAGATCCGTCTCGGCAAGGCTCTCGACGAGATCTCCGACCGTCAGCGTCCAGCTGGCGGGCCGGCATCCGAACCACCGCGTGACATTGCCGTCGGCGATCTCCGCGAAGTCAGCACGTCGCTCGTAGCTGTACACATGGCCCTCATCGGCCACGGCGCGGATCAGTGAGCAGGTCATGGCCCCGGATCCGACTCCGGCCTCGGCGACACGTGCGCCGGGCCCGAGGTTCGCCAGCCCGACGATCCGGGCGGCGTCCTTGGGGTAGATCACCTGCGCTCCACGCGGCATCGCCAGCACGAAGTCGTCGAGAATGGGACGCAGGGCCAGGTATGCGGTTCCGTTGCTGGACGTGACGACGCTGCCCTCAGGGCGACCCAGCAGGTCATCGTGGGGTAGCCGCCCACGGTGGGTGTGGAACTCCTTGCCGGCCTCAAGGGTGATCGTGTGCATCTTTCCGCGGGGATCGCTGAGCTGGACGAGTTCCCCGACGGCGAACGGTCCGCGTCGCCTTCCCGCGGCGATCCCGGCAACGGGCAGGTTCTCTGGCACGTGCGGAACGCTACCGGCAACGCCGCGGACCACCGCCCCCGCACCATCCGGCCGGTACGCTCGCCAGATGACTGACGATGCGAACGTGCCACCGTTCCCGGCGTCGCTGTCTCCTTCGCGCGCATCGGACTTCATGACGTGTCCGCTGCTCTTCCGCTTCCGATCGATCGATCGGCTTCCCGAGGAGCCCTCTGCCGCGGCGGTTCGCGGCACCCTGGTGCACCGGGCCCTCGAGACGCTCTTCGACCTTCCTGCGGTGGAACGAACGCCAGCAGCGGCTGCTGAGCTCGTCGTGCGCGCATTCGCGGAAATGGAGAACGACGAGCCAGCTGAAGCCGACACGATGCGCGATGAGCCGGGCGGCGAGCCCAATCTCGACTTCGCCCCTCTGCTCGATGCCTACTTCGCGATGGAGGATCCACGCCGGCTGGAGCCGCATGCCCGCGAGCTGGGAGTCTCTGCACAGCTGGTCGAGTCGTTCGAGGTCCGTGGCTTCATCGACCGCGTCGACCGCACGGAGGATGGCCTGATCCGGATCGTCGACTACAAGACCGGACGCTCGCCCGCCGCGGCGTACGAGTCCAAGGCCATGTTCCAGATGCGCTTCTACGCACTGGTCTGGTGGCGCATGACCGGTGACGTACCCCGCCGCCTGCAGCTCATGTATCTGGGCAATGGACAGCAACTTCGCTACGAGCCCACCGAGCAGGACCTGCTTGCGACGGAGGTCAAGATCCTGGCGCTGCGGGATGCGATCGCCCAGGCGGCCGATGCCCTGTCGTTCGAGCCGACCCCGTCACGCCTGTGCGACTGGTGCAGTCACCGGTCACGCTGCCCTGCCTGGGACGGCACCCCGCCGCCGCTGCCGCCGCGGGAGTCGTGGCCCATGGGCAGCTCACGCGGCGGGGCCTAGGACTCCTGCCAGAGTCGAGCGAGACTCCAGTTCTCGAGTGAGTCGATGACAAGCGCCGTCGTATCCGCTATCTCGGCAATGTGCGGAATCGCGACCACCCGGCAGCCGGCGGCCACGGCCGAGCGGACCCCCGTCGGCGAGTCCTCCAGAGCCAGACAGCGGTCCGGCTCCATCCCGAGCTCGCGTGCAGCAGTGAGGTACGGGTCGGGGTGCGGCTTGCCGTTCTCGACATCATCACCAGCGACGATGACGTCGAAGGCGCGGGAGCCGATGTCGGCCTCGATCTTCTCCCCCACCGCATCGATGAGGCGGTTCCAGGAAGCCGACACGAGCGCCGTTGGCACGCCGAGGTCGCGGCACTCGACGACAAGGGCGCGCGCCCCCGGTCGCCATGACAGGGGGCTGTCACGCAAGCGGGACTCCATGGCATCGAGCAGCCGGCGTCCGATCTCGTCGGGCGTCACGGAAGTGCCGGACTTGCGGATCATGTAGCCGGCCACGCGCTCGAGCGGGCCACCGAGGCAGTGATGTTGATCCGCACTGCTCCAGGCGGAGCCCAGGCTCGCCATCACCAGCATCTCTGCCTCGAGCCACAGGTCCTCGCTGTCGATCAGGGTGCCGTCCATGTCGAACAGCACGGCGTCCGGCAGTTCCCTCACGATGCGTTGAAGTACTTGGCTTCAGGATGATGGACGATGATCGCGCTCGTCGACTGCTCAGGGTGCAGCTGGAACTCCTCCGACA